>JBATMK010000095.1:0-3915 GCA_049289815.1 Flavobacteriales bacterium | reverse complement strand
ACCATGAGCACACTCAGGTCAGCGGGGGAAACGCCGCTGATGCGGCTGGCTTGACCCAGTGTTGCAGGCTTCACCATGTCCAGTTTCTGGCGGGCCTCGATGCTCAAGGATGTGAGCCGGGCATATTCGGTATCCATGTCCAAGGGCACATCCTCCAAGCGCGAAAGCTTGTCGGCGGTGTCGCGTTCCTTCTGGATATAGCCGTCGTATTTCGCGTTGATCTCCACTTGCTCCAGAACCTCTTCGCGCAGGTCGCCGAAGGTTTGGGCGAGCGACCAAGCGCCCGGCGCCAGGGCCTCGATATCGGCCGCGCTGACCTGTGGGCGGAGCAAGAGGTCGTAGGCCTTCATCTTCTGTTTCATGGGCGATGTTCCACGTGGAACGATCACAGCATCGCCTACTTCCGTGGACACACTTTCCTCCTTCAAAAACCGCACAAGTTCGGCAGAGAATTGGCGCTTTCGTTCCACCCGTTCCATGCGGTCGCGACTGGCCAAACCGAGGTCGAAACCACGGGGCGTCAGGCGCAGGTCGGCATTGTCCTGGCGGAGCAGAATGCGGTACTCGGCCCGGCTCGTGAACATGCGGTACGGCTCCTCTGTTCCCTTGGTGATCAGGTCGTCGATGAGCACCCCGATATAGGCCTCATCCCGCCCCAGAACGAAGGGGTCCTTGCCATTCAATTTCAGGTGCGCATTGATGCCGGCAATGAGGCCTTGGCAGGCCGCTTCTTCGTACCCCGTGGTACCGTTTATCTGGCCGGCGAAGAACAGCCCGTCCACCAGTTTCGTCTCCAGGGTATGGGTGAGCTGGGTAGGGGGGAAGTAGTCGTATTCCACGGCATAGCCGGGGCGGAACATGCGGGCGTTCTGGAAGCCCGGGAGCAGGCGCAAGGCCTTCAGCTGGACATCCTCCGGAAGGCTTGTGCTGAAGCCGTTGATGTAAGTCTCCACCGTGGTCCAGCCCTCGGGCTCCACGAAGATCTGGTGGCGGTCCTTGTCGGCGAAGCGATCGATCTTGTCCTCGATGCTGGGGCAGTACCTCGGACCCCGTCCTTGGATGCGCCCGTTGAACATGGGGCTGCGGTCGAAGCCGGTGCGCAGGGTGTCGTGGACCTCCTGGTTGGTGTAGGTGATCCAACAGCTCAATTGCGGACGAGAACCCCCTCCGGCTCGCGCCAATGCACCCCCTCCATCTCCCCCGAGGGGGGAGGGTCCTGAGGTGCGAGGTCCCGGCATTGCGTCTTCGGGTAAGAAGCTGAAACGCCCGGCCGGTTCATCGCCTTTCTGCTCCTCCAGCTGGCTGTAGTCGATGCTGCGGCCGTCGACGCGGGGGGGTGTGCCCGTCTTCATGCGGCCACTTTCGAAGCCCAGTTGCACCAGCTGCTCGGTGATGCCATGGGCTGCCCGCTCACCGGCCCGGCCACCGCCGAACTGTTTCTCGCCGATGTGCATGACACCGCCCAGGAAGGTACCGTTGGTGAGGATGACCGTGGGGGCCATGATGATGCCACCTAAGGCCGTTTGGACGCCGGTTACCGTTTTCCTGGCCCCGGGCCTCAGGCCCCAGGCCGCAGGCTGGTTATCACCACTTCCAGAGGTCAGTGGCGCTTGGCCAGCCTGAGGACGCAGGGAGAGGGGTGAAGCGGAGGGTGTACCACCAACAGAGCCTGAGGCCTGTGGCCTGTAGCCTGTAGCCTCTTCAACCACAAGCGAAACCACCTGGTCCTGCAGGAAATGCACGTTGGGCGTGGCTTCCAGCATTTGGCGCCATTCCTCGGCGAAGCGCATGCGGTCGTTCTGGGTGCGGGGGCTCCACATGGCGGGGCCCTTGCTGCGGTTGAGCATGCGGAACTGCACCATGCTGCGGTCGCTCACGATGCCGCTGTAGCCGCCAAGAGCGTCTATCTCCCTGACTATCTGGCCTTTAGCTACACCGCCCATGGCCGGGTTGCAGCTCATCTGGCCGATCACCCCCATGTTCATGGTGATGAGCAGCACGCGGCTCCCCATGTTGGCGGCAGCCGCGGCGGCTTCGCAGCCGGCATGGCCGGCGCCCACCACGATCAGGTCGTATGCATCGGGGTTTTGCACAGGGTGTTGTCCTCCTTCGCGCTACGCCTCGGCCCACGCGGGCTGCGGCGGACGCAGAAAGGAGCGCGAAGGTAGGAGGGAGGGTATCAGGTGAACTGCCCCCACGACCATCCGAACAGAGACATCGCGAGCGGCCAACATTGACGTGCGCCAAGCCGGAATGCCGCGCCAGCTCCGGGTTTGCGGCAGTAGCGATCGCGGTGGTCCTTCCCCAACCTGTGTATGAAGTGTGCTACGCCTTACCGGGGATGAACTGCACAGTGTCCCAGGAACGCTTGCTGGACAAGGCTTTTGGGAGAATATGGGAACGGAGCGGGATCGGCAATGACACCCTGGCAAACACTTACCTCTCATGCGATCCACCACTACCACCGCGCTCACAACCGCCCTCTTCGCGGCTTGGGGCATCAGCACGGATCCGGTCAATGCACAGGATCTGGCCTACGCGAACACCACCAGCGACCCTGTCGCTTCAGCACCCTCCACCACATTGATCCGAACAGACCTGGTGACCGGCGACCTCGTCACACTGGCGACACGGCGCACGAAGGAGCCGCTTGCACGCACCGTATGGCAGCGGGCGGATGGCCTGTACGACGTGCGCATCGTTGATGCGACCGGACAGGCACGCATGGAAGGCAGCTATCGCGACAGCGACCTGCGGGTGCCGCATGGCGACTTCCGTTACTACCACGCGAACGGACGCCTGGAATCGTCGGGCACCTACAACAACGGACGCAAGCAGGGTGTGTGGCAGTGCGCTTCGGCCGATGGCCGACCACGTGCTGACCGCTTCTACAACGGCCTGGAATGGGATGAACTCCAACTAACGGTGGGTCTTGCGACCCGCGCCAACTGACATGAGGATCCAAGACATCGATCTCAACAACGCCTTCAGCGCCCGCGTGCTGCTCGATAGCGGCATGACGCGCCTGCTCGGCAAATGGGAAGTGAAAGGCGAACGCATGGCCGGTTCCTGGCAACTGGGCGGTCCGGTGGACGCCATTGAAACATTCGAGTGGATGGAAGGAAAACAATTCCTCATCCATCGGAGCCGTGGGCAAGTGGACAGGAAGGTGGTGGGATACACCGAGTTCATCGGGGCCGATCGCATCTACTCGTTCGACAACGACGGATACAAGCGGACCTGGGCGAGCGAATTCAATGGGGACACGTGGCTCATCACCGGTGTGAGCGAGGGCCATGGAGACCGCAGCCTCATGCGGTGCATCACGGAATTCGTTGGCGATGCCGAGCGCCGGTCCATGTGGGAGCGTTCCGAAGATGGCGTCACCTGGCATACGCACTCGATCGCGGTGAGCAAGTTGGTGCGGGCTGCTGCCATGAGTTACGCGGCGTAAGGGCCCCCGTCATCGCAAGCGCCTTCAAAGGCGCGGCGATCCATGCTGCGGCTGTGGAAGTGATGAGCTGCTCAGGTACCTACTACGTCGCATGGATCGCGGAGCCTGCCCTGAGAAACTCCGAAGGAGTGGGCCGCGGGGCGCATAGCGACCGAGGAGCCGAAGGGTCGTTCCTCAGCTTCCCACGCAACCGCGAGAAGTACCGCACACGCAACAAACCCGGTACCTCACCAACTCCAAACCCGCCCTGTGAGTTCTCTTAACTTAATGACATTGGGCGCTCGCGTGCCGAGTGCCGTTCGGTCCAGGGCCCCAGGCCTGCCGCAGTCCAAACCTTTGCAGGTACAACAACCCAAGCCATGGAACGCCTGCACTTCTCCATCCACATCGACGCGCCGCTCGAACGCGCTTGGCGGGTGCTGTGGGATGATGCCCCGTACGCGCAATGGACCGCGCGGCTC
>JBATMK010000094.1:0-1670 GCA_049289815.1 Flavobacteriales bacterium | reverse complement strand
ACCAGCAGGTTGAACGTGTTCGTACCCAGATCGATGATCGCGTATTTCATGTGAACATGTGCTCATGTGACCATGCGGTCATGGGCACATGGTCACATGAGCACATGGCCACATGCCTTCACCCCCGGTAGAACAACCACTTGCCCAATTCCCGCCAGCTCACCTTCTTCCCGTACATGAGGATGCCCGTGCGGTAGATCCGTCCGGCCAGCCAGGTGGTGAAGATGAACGCGCCCACGAGCATCGTCATGCTCAGTACAAGCTGTGCAGGATGTTCGAAGGCGTCGCCCATGGCGATGCGGATCATCATCACGATCGGACTGGTGAAGGGGATGATGCTGCACCAGAACACCGCCGGACTGCTGGGGTTCACCACGGCCATCTGCGCCACGAACACCGCGATCATCAACGGTATGGTGATGGGCATCATGAACTGCTGGCTATCCGTTTCACTATCGACGGCGCTGCCAACGGCCGCGAACAACGAGCTGTACAACAGGTATCCTCCGAGGAAGTAGAATACGAAGAGGGCGAGGATCGCACCCCAAGGCATCGCGCGGAAAGCGTTGTACATCTCGGTCATCTCCGATGCGCCGTTGTCCTGCAGCACAGCGGCACCTCCGGCGTCGCCGAGTTGCTGTTGCATTTCGGTCGTCTTCTGCACTTGCGCAAGCGCATCACCATCGAGGCTGAGGCCCATGATGCTGATGCCGACGACCGTCAACACAGCGCTCAGGATCGCCCACAGCAGGAATTGCGTCAATCCCACCATGGCAATGCCGACGATCTTGCCCATCATCAGTTGGAAGGGCTTCACGCTGCTGATGAGCACTTCAACCACGCGGCTTTGCTTTTCCTCCATCACCCCGCGCATCACCTGAACACCGTAGAGGAACACGAAGAAGAACATGATGTAGCCGAATCCGAAGCCCACGGCGGCCTTGGCGCGGTCGAAGGATTTCTCCCCTGACTTGTCGATATCGAAGGTGTCCACCTTCAGTGCGGTCGTAATGCGATCGAAGGTGGCTTCATCCAAGCTGTCTTTCTTCAGCTTGGCCTTCCGCAGGACGTTCTGTATGTCGTTGGTGATGTAGCGTTCAACGGTCTGGCTCGGTGGGTCTTTGTAGAAGATCTGCACCACGTCGTTCTCGATGATCTTCGGGTTCAGGTACACCTTCAAGGTGTACGGTCCTCCTTTGAACAGCGAATCAGGAAGATCATCGTAGGTATAGTGAAAGGTCACGCCGAGCCCTTCACTGTTGGTCAGTTTCCCGGTGAAGAGGTGCGCGTCATCCACCACCAGCACCGACTGTGGTCCGCTCTCCTGCATGCCGATGAAGGCGATCAAGGCAATACCGCCGACCAGTAGCAACGGCCCCAACAGCGTCATGATCAGGAAGCTGGGTTTGCGCACCCGCGTCCAGAACTCGCGTTTTATGATGAGGAGGATCTTGTTCATTCGGTCATGTCCTTGGGTACGGATGCCGGGTCCGCGCCACCCACGGCGCGGATGAACACTTCGTTCATGCTCGGTACTTCCTCCTGCACACCGTGGATCTTCACGCTGGGCAGCACCTGGCGCAGCACATCGTTCAACGTGTCGCCTTTGCCCAGTTGCACGCGGCTCACGCTCAGTTGCTCGTTCTCAACGGTATCCACCAACGTACCCA
>JBATMK010000093.1:0-1522 GCA_049289815.1 Flavobacteriales bacterium | reverse complement strand
CATCAATGAAGTACTGGCCGCAGGCCTGGTCCTCCTGAGCGGTTGGGACGGTAAGCGAAACCTCGTTGACCCGATGTGCGGTAGTGGGACCATCCTCATCGAGGCCGCAATGATCGCCGCGAACATCCCCCCTGGCAGCCATCGCGAACATTTCGGCTTCCACCGGTGGAACGACTTCGACCCGGATCTGTGGGAACGGGTGTGCAACGATGCCCTTGCCAATGTGAAAACGGACAAACCCTTGATCCTGGGCAGTGATGTTTCCGCCAACGTCATCCGGAAAACAGCAACGAACGTTGCCTGCGCGCATCTGAAGGAATGGGTACAATTGAAGCACAGCCCTTTCGCCGATCTGGAGGCACCGGAAGGTGGCGGGGTGCTGATCATGAACCCGCCCTATGGCGAGCGAATGGACCAGGACGAGGACATCAACGCGCTATACAAAATGATCGGCGACACACTCAAGAAGAACTGGGCCGGGTACGAAGCATGGGTGATCACCAGCAACATGGAAGCCGCCGAGCACATCCGGCTCACCGCCAAACCGCGGATCAAATTGTTCAACGGGTCGTTGGAATGCCGCTTCATGCGCTATGAGTTGTACAGCGGCTCCCGACGGCGCGAACCACTGCCGGAATAAGCGCCTTCCCGCCCCTACTTTCGTCGCGTCCATGCGCCTTCGCTAAAGCTTCGGCGACATACAATGAGCGACATCATCCGCCTGCTGCCCGACCATGTGGCCAACCAGATCGCCGCGGGCGAGGTGGTGCAGCGGCCGGCGAGCGTGGTGAAGGAACTGCTGGAGAACAGCGTGGATGCTGGTGCCAGCACCATCACCTTGGTGGTGAAGGACGCCGGGCGGACCCTGGTGCAGGTGATCGACAACGGCACTGGGATGAGCCCGACCGATGCGCGGCTCAGTTTCGAACGGCACGCCACCAGCAAGATCAGGGCGGCCAGCGATCTTTTCGCCCTGCACACAAAAGGCTTCCGGGGCGAAGCCTTGGCCAGCATCGCGGCGATCGCACAGGTTGAACTGAAGACGCGGCGGGCGGACGACGAGCTCGGCACACGGATCCTCATTGAGGGAAGCCGCATCAAGACACAGGAACCGATCGCAGGTCCGGTGGGCACCACCATCAGTGTGCGCAGCTTGTTCTTCAATGTGCCTGCGCGACGGCAGTTCCTGAAGAGCGATGCGGTGGAGTTGAAGCACATCGTGGACGAGTTCCAACGCGTGGCCCTCGCCCACCCCGACCTGTCCTTCGCGTTCGTGCACAACGACCAGGAGGTGCATCAACTGCCCGCCTATGATGCGGAGGGTATCACGAACGCCGGTCTGCGCCAGCGCATCGCGCACCTCTTCGGTCGCAAGTACGACGAGCGTTTGGTGCCGGTTGAGGAAAGCACCGACTTCGTGAGCGTGATGGGCTTCACCGGAAAACCGGAGCACGCCAAGCGCACGCGCGGTGAGCAGTTCTTCTTCGTCAACCGCCGTTTCATCCGCAGCAATTACTTGGAT
>JBATMK010000092.1:0-53845 GCA_049289815.1 Flavobacteriales bacterium | reverse complement strand
GTGATGGCACCTGCGACCTGATCGACGGTTGCCCGAACGACCCGAACAAGATCGCTCCCGGCGTATGTGGATGTGGTGTCAGCGACGCTGACGGTGATGGGGATGGCACGGCCAACTGCATCGATGCTTGCCCCACGGACCCGAACAAGATCTCCCCTGGCCAGTGTGGTTGTGGGGTGGCGGACACGGATACGGATGGCGATGCGACCGCCGATTGCAACGACGGCTGTCCGAACGATCCGAACAAGATCGCTCCTGGTACCTGCGGGTGTGGTGTGAGCGATGCCGACACCGATAGCGATGGTACGGCCAACTGCCTCGATGGCTGCCCGGGTGATCCCAATAAGATCGCCCCCGGCCAGTGTGGTTGTGGCGTGGCCGATACGGACACGGACAATGATGGAGTTGCGGATTGCAACGACAACTGCCCGAACGTTGCCGGCCAGCAAGGTTCTACTTGCGATGACGGGAACCCGAACACCACCGGTGATGCGCTCAATGCGAATTGCATCTGTCAAGGGTCCGCCGTCCCTTGCCCGGATGATGGAAACCCATGCACGTCGGAACTCGTGGTGCTTGGTGTTTGCACCCACCCCGCTCTGCCTGATGGTGATGGAGATGGCACCTGCGACCTGATCGATGGTTGCCCGAGCGATCCTAACAAGATCGCCCCTGGTGTTTGCGGTTGCGGTGTGAGCGATGCGGATGGTGATGGTGACGGCACGCCCAACTGCAACGACGGCTGTCCGGGCGACCCGAACAAGATCGCACCCGGCATATGCGGCTGTGGTGTGAGCGACGCCGATGGTGACGGTGACGGTACCGTCAACTGTAACGATGGTTGTCCGGGCGATCCGAACAAGATCGCACCGGGTGCTTGCGGCTGCGGAGTTGCGGACACCGATGCGGACAACGACGGCGTCGCGGATTGCAACGACATCTGCGCGAACGGTCCGGAACCCGGTACTCCCTGCAATGATTCCGATTCTAACACGACCGGTGATGTGATCACGAGCAATTGTGTATGCGCTGGTATCCCCATCAACTGTACCGAGGACCTGGTGCTG
This sequence comes from Flavobacteriales bacterium, assembly GCA_049289815.1. Taxonomy (GTDB): domain Bacteria; phylum Bacteroidota; class Bacteroidia; order Flavobacteriales_F; family PHOS-HE28; genus PHOS-HE28. The sequence continues at coordinate 52,778 of JBATMK010000092.1, read as the reverse complement.
GCTATCAAGTTGGATGCGTTCGGTTCGCACACGACCTGGGAATTGTACGAGACCGGGACCAATGCGCTCGTGGCCTTCGGTGGCCCTTACGGCAATGGCACTCCTGGTGTGATCATCACCTCAAACCCATGTGTACCGGTGGGCTGCTACGACCTTACCGTGAGCGATGATTTCGGTGATGGTATCGCCGCTGGCGGGTATGTGTTGAGCGATGACATGGGCCGCCGGATCATCGACGCGAACGGGGCGTTCACCTTCAACAGCTCCGTTGCCGGTGAGTTCTGCCTGCCGCTCGGGCCCACCTTCATCAAGCCCGCTTGGTGCGACCGTACCGACCTTGTGCTTTCCAGCTACATCTATTGCCAGGGCGTGACCGGGGCAACGGGATACCAGTTCTGGTTCTTCAACCCACATGGTGGCTACAGCCGGAATATCCTCAAGTCCACCAACTCCGTGCGCCTGAACAACTTGCAAACGAACCCGCTGCCCATCGGTGTGCCATTGAACGTACGCGTGCGTGCTTTGGTGGCTGGGGGCGCCTACACTGCGTTCGGCAGCGCATGCCGGATCATCGTGAACCCCGGAGGAGGGGCGAACCTGAACGCCATTGAGAACAATGCCGAACCGGTCTTCAGAATGTACCCGAACCCGAGCCGCGATGAGGTGGTGCACCTCATGGTCGAGGGCTTGAGCGACGTTGCTCCTGATGCGCAGGTCACCATACACGACGCTATGGGCAGGTTGGTGGTCAGTGAGCAGGTGAGTGTTGGCGGAGGCACCTTGAACCATGTACTGAGCTTGGATGCGGGGATGGGCCTGGGTATGTACATCGTGCAGGTGCAGGTGGACGGCCACGTGTTCACCGAGCGGCTCATGCGGCAATAGGCGATCGAGTTTCCGCGGAAGCCCTCCCGATCCATCGGGGGGGCTTCCTGTTTTTCACGGTTCGGGCCGGCAAGGATCCCGGTGTGCGTAGTGCATGGTGGCTGCCTCAATGCTGATCGATCGTTGCGTTCAACTGGACCGCCAAACCAAAAAATACCCATTTCACGGTATTGTGGCGGCCATGACCCCCCGATACGTTTGGCCCATGAGAACGATGGACATGACCACGACTGGCCGACGGACCGGGCGCGAGGTAAAGCAGAACGAACGGTTATTGAAGCTTTCCCTCTTCGTGGCCGTATGCCTCATGGCCATCCTGCTCGCACTGTGCATGAGCAACCAAACGAACTGACCAGAACCCCATCCAGGCGGGCTATCTGGAGCAACAGGAAGGATCCGGAGCATCATCCTTCAGCCCGCCGCCCGAGCGCCCCCCGACACGTCGGGGGGCGTCTCTTTTCGGGGTGATCCAATTGAAGAAGCCCCTGGTCATGACCAGGGGCTTCTTCGTCAAAAGGAGATCGCTCAATAGTAGATCAACCGCTGCACCTTGGCCACGTGCTTGGCCAGGCGGATCACCTGTTTGGTGTAGCCGAACTCGTTGTCGTACCAAGTATAGAGCACCGCATTCCTGCCATCCGGGCTCACGATCGTTGCTTGGCTATCGAAAACGCTGCAGCATGTATCGCCGATGATGTCGCTGCTCACCAGTTCGGGATCGATCTGGTAGTGGATCTGGTTCACCAGGTCACCGTTCAGGGCCGCGTTCCGGATCAGCTCATTCACCTCATCCACGGTCACCTTGCGGTTCAGCGTAAGGTTCATGATGGCCAGTGATCCATTGGGGGTAGGCACGCGGACAGCGTTCGCGGTAAGCTTGTCCTTCAGGCTGGGTATGGCTTTGGTGACAGCGGAACCAGCGCCGGTGCTGGTGATCACCATGTTCACTGCGGCGCTGCGGCCACGGCGGGGCTTCTTGTGGTAGTTGTCCAGCAGGTTCTGGTCGTTGGTGTAAGCATGCACCGTTTCGATGTGGCCTTTCTCGATCCCCACTTTGTCCTCCATCACCTTCAATACAGGGCAGATGGCGTTCGTCGTGCAACTCGCCGCGCTGAACAAAGTCTCGTTCTCGATATCCAGGTCCTTGTGGTTGATGCCGTATACGATGTTCGGCATCTCCTTGCCGGGAGCGGTCAGGATCACTTTGCTCACGCCCTTAGCCTTCATGTGCCGCGCCAGATCGGGACGCTTGGTGAAGGCACCTGTGTTGTCGATGATAAGGGCGTTGTTGATCCCGAAGGCCGTGTAATCGATGTCCTCTGGATTCGCGCTGGCGATCATCTGCACACGCTGTCCGTTGATGACCAAGCACTTCTTGGGCAGGTCCTCGATCACGGTGCCCTTGAAACTGCCGTGCACGCTGTCGTTGCGGAGCAATGCGGCGCGCTTCACGATCTCCTCATCGCTGTTGGTGCGCGTAACGATGGCGCGCAATCGGAGCTGCTGGCCCTTGCCGGCCTGTTTGACAAGTTCGCGCGCCGCGATGCGACCGATACGGCCGAAGCCGTAAAGCACAACATCGCGCGGATCGAATTTGTGCTTGTCCTGGCCGATGAAGTTCACCAAGTGGATGCCGAGCCAGGCTTTGGCATCCTTGGCACCGGAGGCCTTGAACTCGAAGGAGAGCTTGCCGATATCGAGCTTGCTGGGCGCGAGGTCCAAGTTGAGCAGTTCGCGCGCCACCAGTGCCGTCGTGGCCGGATCAACGGGCTTCTTCACCACCTTCTCCGAGTAGTCGAACAAACTCAGCACTTGGCTGATGTTGATGTCCAGCAGCAGGTTGCGGAAAAAGACCAGTTCCACACTGTGCTCGTACATGAGCTTGCCTACCGAGTTCATCAGGTCAACCGCCGCTTTCTCGCGATCGACGTATTCCTTCAAACCGGCCTCATAACCGGTTTTGGCTTCAAGGGTCTCCATGGTTGTGAAGAGTGATTTTGACGACGTCGTACGGAAAACGGCTCAACCCAGATACGCCTTCAACAGCTTGCTGCGGCTGGTGTGGCGCAAACGGCGGATGGCCTTCTCCTTGATCTGGCGCACCCGCTCGCGGGTCAGGTCGAACTTGGCGCCGATCTCCTCCAAGGTGAGGCCGTGATTGATACCGATGCCGAAGAACAACTTCACCACATCGCGCTCGCGCTCGGTAAGTGTGCTCAAGGCCCGCTCGATCTCCTTGGCCAGGCTCTCGTTGATGAGCATCCGGTCGGCCGGCTGGCTGTCCAGATTGGGAAGCACGTCCAGCAGGCTGTTGCTCTCGCCTTCCACGAAGGGGGCATCCATGCTGATGTGGCGGCCGCTCACCTTCATGGTATCGGCGACTTTCTCCGGGGGAAGGTCCAGCAGAGTGGCCAGCTCATCGGCGCTGGGCGGGCGTTCGTACTCCTGCTCCAGCTTGGCGAAGGCCTTGTTGATCTTGTTCAACGAGCCCACCTGGTTCAGCGGGAGGCGCACGATCCGGCTCTGCTCGGCCAGTGCTTGCAGGATGCTTTGGCGGATCCACCACACCGCGTAACTGATGAATTTGAAACCGCGCGTCTCGTCGAAACGCTGAGCTGCCTTGATCAGGCCGAGATTGCCCTCATTGATCAGATCCGGAAGGCTCAGGCCCTGGTTCTGGTACTGCTTGGCCACGGACACCACGAAACGCAGGTTGGCCTTCACCAATTTCTCCAGCGCCGTGCCGTCGCCCTGCTTGATGCGCCGGGCCAGTTCAACCTCCATTTCGGCGTTGATCAGGCCTTCCTTACCGATCTCCTGCAAGTATTTGTCCAGTGACTGGCTCTCGCGGTTGGTGATCGACTTGGTGATCTTCAGCTGGCGCATCCTTGTTGTCACGGGCGGCGGGGGTCTTTAAGGGTTGGTTAAGGCTGGACCAATTCACCTGTCCGGTGGATCGGGCGCCGAATGTACGGCCCCCTTCCGATAGGGGACAAGCCACCGACGGAAGAGGGCCGTTGGGTCGACGAAAGGATCCGGTCAAACGCCCAGTCCGTAGTAGGCTTTCACGCCGTTGGGGTAAACACCTTCGATCAAGACACCACCACGCTTATTGTCGAGGACGCGCACGATATCCTCCGGTTTCGAGATCGCTTGCTGATCGATGCGCGTAATGATGAAGCCTTCACGTATGCCGCTGCTCCGGAACCGACCTCCGTTAATGGCTGTCACCTTCACCCCATTGGTGAGTTGCAGGGCCTTCAATTCCTCCGCGGAAGCGGCCTTCAACTCGGCACCCAGCAACGTGCTCGCAGCCGGCGCTTTTGCCGATGCCAGGGTCATGGTGCCGTCCTTGCCCCGCAATTCGAGGTCAACCGTACGTTCACTGCCATCGCGCCAAAGCGTTACTGCCACATTGTTGCCGGGCCTGAATTTGCCCACCTGTTCTTGGAGTGCGGGCACATTGTCCACGTTCATGGTGCCGACTTTCAGGATCACGTCGCCCTCGCGGATACCGCTGGCTGCAGCTGCGCCATCAGCCGTGAGACCCCGTACATAGACGCCGCGGATCCGGTCCATCCCCACCTCCTTGGCCAGCGTTTGGTCCATGTCCATGATGCTCACGCCGATATAGGCGCGCTGCACGCTGCCGAACTCCAGCAGGTCGCTTGTCACCTTCTTGGCGATGTTCACTGGAACGGCGAAGCTGTATCCCGCATAGCTGCCCGTCTGGCTCGCGATGGCTGTGTTGATCCCGATGAGTTCGCCCGCGGTGTTGACCAACGCACCACCGCTGTTGCCCGGATTCACGGCAGCATCGGTTTGGATGAAGCTCTCGATCGGGAAGATCTCACGGCTGTCATCGCGTTGCAGGATGTTGATGCTCCGCGCTTTCGCGCTGACGATACCGGCAGTAACCGTGCTAGTGAGGTTGAAGGGGTTGCCAACGGCCAGTACCCACTCGCCCACCTTCACATCATCGCTGTTGCCATAAGGCATGAACGGCAATCCGGTCGCATCCACCTTCAGCAAGGCGATATCGGTGCTTGGATCGCGGCCGATGACCCGGGCATCGAGCATGCGTTTGTCGTTGAGGTGCACCTGGATCTTGTCGGCACCCTCCACCACATGGTTGTTGGTGACTATGTAGCCATCGTCGCTGATGATCACACCGCTGCCGGCACCTTCTTGCGGCCGCTGCTGCTGTGGCATCCGATAGCCCCAGAAGAACTGTTGGAACGGGTCGGCTTGGGTCACCATGGTCTCCGTGGTCACGTGCACTACGGCATTCACACTGCGTTCAGCAGCCCCGGTGAAGTCCACTGCCGCGGTCACCGTGCCACCCGCACCGGGCAAGTTCGTGTAGTGCACAGCGGGTGGAGGTGTACTCGCTGTGGGGTATGAAAGTGAGGGGGTGAACTGCGTGTTGATCCACAAGGCCAGCAGGCCACCGCCCAGTGCCATTCCGAAGTATCCGATCGCTCGTTTCATGGTCTTCATCTTGATGTGGTGCCGGGCCGTCAAGTGCTGAGCCGGCGACGTCCAAAACAACGCTCCTGACATGCGGAGCGACAACGTGGCGCTGTTAAGATCTGTGATCCATTCCCCACGCTGGTTTGGCCGTCGGAGATGGTCAACGCTGCGGCAACGGCGATATTTGCCGTTGTGGGGGAGCAGAGGCTGGCATTCAGCAAATGGGAAGGGACAGGCAACGACTTCATCGTGGTCGATGATCGCTTGGGCACGTTCCCCGTGCATGACATTCCGTTCGTTCGGCAGCTGTGCGATCGCCATTTCGGCGTTGGTAGCGACGGAATGATCCTGCTCCAACTATCCAAGCAGGCCGGTACCGATTACCACATGGAGTTCTTCAACCCCGATGGGAGCAAGAGCTTCTGCGGCAATGGAAGCCGGTGCGCGTTCGCGTTCCAGAGCATGCTTCTGCACACCAAGACCCCTGTGCAATTCTCGGCGATCGATGGTGTGCACTCGGCCTCGTGGCAGCAGGACGATGTTGCGATCGGGATGCGCGACGTAGGGAGCGTGGAGCACATCGATGTGAACACTGACTTCATCCATACCGGTTCACCGCACCTGCTCTGCTGGGTGGATGATCCGGAAGCGATCGATATTGTGCAGGCAGCACATGTGCATCGCTACGGTGCGCGTTTCAGGACCGAGGGTGTGAACGTGAATTTCCTGCGTTGGGCCAGCGGTTGTATTGAGATGCGCACTTATGAGCGTGGTGTGGAAGCAGAGACATTGAGCTGTGGCACCGGTGTCACGGCCGCTGCGCTGGGTGCGATGGCACTCGGGCATGTTTCCGGCATATGCCAAGTTCGGACGCGTGGAGGCGATCTGCGTGTGGAAGCAACGAAAGTGGGAGAGGGCTTCACCGGCATTTCGTTGATCGGCCCGGTAAGGCATGTGTTCAACGGCGAGGTGAACAAGCCGGCATGAAGCGCGGGAAGGTCATCCTCGTGTTGTTCATTGTGTTGATGGCGGTGGCCGCTGTTTTTGGTTGGATGTTCTGGAAGCGGGTTTTCGGCCCGGGCCCCGCGTTCAACGAACCCGTGAAGGCGCTCCTGATCCCGACCGGCGCAGGTTTGGACCAAGTGATCGACAGCCTTGTGGCGAACGGCATGATCGCCGACGAGAAGGCCTTCCGCCTGGTCGCCGATCGAAAGAAGTACAACAACCGTGTGAAGCCTGGCCGCTATGTGGTGGCCAGCGGCACCAGCCTCAATGATCTGATCAACAAGCTGCGCAGCGGTGAGCAGGACCCGGTTCGGATCACCTTCAACACGATCCATCGCCTACCCGAGCTGGCCGGAAAGGTCGCGGCCTATCTGGAATGCGATTCATTGACGCTGCTGAAGGTGCTGCTGGACCCCGCAGTGGCGCAGGAATACGGTTTCACGCAGGAGGAGTTCATCGGCATGTTCATTCCGGACACGTACGAAACATGGTGGACGGAAACACCGCGCGATTTCGTGGCACGCATGGCACGTGAGTACAAGAACTATTGGACGGATGAACGGAAACAGAAGGCTGCTGCGTGCAAACTGGATCAAACAGATGTGAGCGTCCTGGCGAGCATCGTGCAGGCGGAGACGGGTGTGCGCAGCGATGCGCCGAGCATTGCAGGGGTTTACCTGAACCGCCTGCGCATCGGAATGCCCTTGCAGGCTGACCCGACGCTGAAGTATGCACTGGGTCTGGACACGGTAAGCCGCGTGCTGGATGTCGACAAGCGGATCGACTCGCCATACAACACCTACCTGCACACCGGCCTGCCGCCCGGCCCGATCAACCTGCCCGAAAAACACTACCTCGAAGCGGTACTCAATGCCGCGGATCATGATTACCTCTACTTCTGCGCCAGCGAAACGCTCGATGGGCACAGCAACTTCGCCAAGACCTACGAACAGCACATGGTGAACGCACGGCGCTACCACCGCGCGTTGAACGAGCGGGGGATCTATCGCTGAGCGCTCAACGCTCTATGATCACCTTCATCCTGTAGTTGCCGATCGAGGCGATGTACAGCCCCGGCGGCAGATCGTGGATATCGAGGTCGAGCGCAGAACCTTGTGCCCGGGCGGCCGCGACCACTCGCCCTTGTGCATCGAATAGACTTACCGGCCCCAAGGGCTGGTCGCCAGTGATGTGCAAGCGATCCATTGCGGGGTTCGGATAAACAGCCAGGTCGATGATCATTGGTTCAGGCCCGGTGGTCCCCATCGCCAGTGCGCAATCAGGCCCTGGAGCAGGGTAGTAGCCGACCGCACCCAGCCCGAAGCACTCCAAAGCGTATCCGCAATCGAAGAAGTTGCTCACTGGCTCCAGCAACCCATGGCTGCTGCCAATGCCTTCAATAAGGTAGGGCGCCCAGCTGTTGACCAACGCGAAACGCTTCCGCCATTCCGTGCCCACTTGGATGCTGTCGATCGCACCCACGGTGATGTCGGTGTTCCAGTTCGTCGTGGACCAAGGCAGTGTGTCGCCCGTGTTCAGGTTGAAATCATGGACCAAGTACTCCATGCCTATGTCCACTTGCAATTCGCGGATCGTGAGGCCATCCTGCCGCAGATAGGCCACGAACTCTGGGCCGAACTGTGTTGTTCCCGTGCAGATGGGCGGCGGTGGCGGGTTGCCGCCCTGCCAGTACAAGGTTTCCGTACCCTGCCGCATCACCTTTTTGTACGTGTACCCGTTCGCCACCGTGTCCCCGGCAAGAACGTAGTTGTACGTCTTGTCCGAAATGCAGGATCCACCAACCCCGCCGCCGCCGTTGCAGAGTGAACTCTGCCGCCAAATGGGATCATTGGCGAAGTAGTCGTTCTGGGCAAAAGCGCACAAGGGCAGAAGTCCAGCAAGGAGTAGGGGTGTTCTCATGGCGAGCGGATTTTGCAAGTAGACGAGGGAGTAAGTGACGCCGCTGCTTGCTACCTACTATCGTTCCTCAACATCGAGATGCGGAAAGGCGGAGGCGCTGGAGCCGGTCAACGGACCATGGGCTTCTATTTTCGCCCGCCTTAGGGAAGTATATAACCGACGACATGACCAAGATCAAATTCGGCACCGATGGATGGCGGGCCATCATCGCGGACGATTTCACCGTGGACAATGTGGCGCGTGTGAGCGTGGCCGTGGCGCAATGGGTGAAACAACACTTCCCGGAGAACCCCAGTATCGTGGTGGGTCACGATTGCCGCTTCGCCGGTGAACTGTTCGCCGAGACCTGCACCAAGGTCTTCATCAGCAATGGTATCAAGGTGCACATGGCAAAGGGCTTCGTCAGTACGCCGATGGTTTCGCTGGGCGCTGCACAATTGAAAGCGAGCTTGGGCGTGATCCTAACAGCGAGCCACAATCCGCCCAGCTATAACGGCTATAAGTTGAAAGGGCACTATGGCGGACCGCTGATCCCGGAGCACGTTCAGGAGATCGAGGATATCATTCCGGCTGTGCATGGCGTGAAGCTCAGCAGCATCGATCTGAAGAAGGCGCAGACCGATGGCCTTGTCAGCATCGTTGATCTGGAGGGCATGTACGTCAAGCACGTTGAAAAGAACTTCGACCTGCAAGCGATCCGAAAGAGCGGCTTGAAGCTGGGCTACGATGCCATGTACGGGGCGGGTCAGAACGTGATTCCTCGTATCCTTCCGGAAGCAACGTTACTGCACTGCGTGAACGACCCTTCATTCAAAGGACAGGCCCCGGAGCCGATCCATAAGAACCTCATTGAGTTCAGTGAGCTGATCAAGAAGACGGGTATCCAGTGCGGCCTTGCCACGGATGGCGATGCGGACCGTATCGGCCTGTACAACAGCAAGGGAGAGTTCGTGGACAGCCACCACATCATCCTGTTGCTCATCCACTACCTGGTGAAGTACAAGAAGTACACCGGCAAGGTGGTGGTGGCCGTGAGCACGACGCCGAAAGTCGAGAAGATGTGCAAGCACTATGGCCTCGAATACCAGGTGGTCAAGATCGGTTTCAAGTGGATCTGCGGCATCATGATCACCGAGGATGTGCTGCTGGGAGGAGAGGAAAGTGGCGGCATCGCGATCAAGGGGCACATCCCCGAGCGCGACGGTATCTGGATGGGTCTCACCATTTGGGAGTACATGGCCAAGAGCGGCAAGACCCTTGAGGAGTTGATCAACGAGGTGTACGCGATCGTGGGTCCTTTCAGCTACGATCGCAGCGATCTGCACATCAGTGAAGTGCTCAAGCAGGAAGTGCTGAAGAACTGCACCGAAGACAAGTACAAGAAGTTCGGCGAACTGGAAGTACGACGCCTGGAAACGATCGATGGTTGGAAGTACCACTTCGACAACGACCAGTGGCTCATGATCCGCGCCAGCGGCACGGAACCTGTCCTGCGCACATATGCCGAGAGCAACAGCTTGGAGAACGCGAGAAAGATCCTGGCGGCCTGCAAGCAGGCCATCGGCGCGTGAGCCTTATTGTTTGAGGAAAGGGGCGCGGGCGATGACGTTGCCCCAGGCGTCAAGGATCCGTGCGGTGTAGTGCCCGCCGGGCAATCCTTCCAAGCCGATCTCCACCGGCGTTGATGCGTCGGTGATCGCTGCAACGATCAAGGTCCGTCCGGTTGCATCCATCACCTGAACAACACTTCCTGCACTGCTCGCAAGTTGAAGTATGTTGAGACTTGTTGCGGCCGGGTTCGGGAACACGTGCACGCCAGCATCCCCACGGTCGATCACGATCGCGTCGGAGAATTCGGAGTGGCCGTCCAGGTCGGCCATCCGCAAGCGGTAGTACACAAGGTCTGCCGGAGGTTGCGCATCATCGAACGAGTACCGCAGCGTATTCTGGCTATTGCCAGCGGCCATTACCGATCCGATGGGAGAGAAGGTGGATCCATCGCTGCTGCGTTGCACTTCGAAGAACGCGCTGTTCTCCTCCGTTGCCGTCACCCACTCCAAGTGGTTCAGTCCGTCGCCCGGATACCCGGTGAACGAAATGAGTTCGATGGGCAGGATGCCGATATCGCCCCAGCCGTTGGCATAGCCATAGAACCATCGGCTGAAACGTTGCCCATCGATCAACTTATCCATCGCGTATTCCACGCGTACGCGCCACTTGTAGCGGATATGACCAACGGGTTTACTGATCAGCTCCTTGATCTCCGGCGCTACTACGCCGATATCGGTCCATATGGCGCCCGCGCCCGAACTGCCAAGGCTGTTGGTGATCGGGCTGCCGCTGTACGGCTGCCCTTCAAAGACCACCTCCCAAACGAGCCGGGCATCGGTGCGCTGTATGCAACTGCGTGTGCGATGGCCGATCCCGAAGAATGAGGTGTTCAAGAAGTCCTCGCTGTTCACCGACAGCGGGCTTACCAGGTCGGTGAGGTATTGGCGGCTCTGGCGGCCCACGCTCCTGGCCAGGTTCCCGCGGTACCAATAGCACGCTCCTTCCGATGCCAACGAGGGGTTCGCGGATGGTGCACCGGCCAGTACATCGCTGTATCCATCGCCATCAACGTCGCCGCCGCCGGCCACGGAATATCCCAATTGGTATCCGAGGATGTTCAGTTCCAGTTGATCGAACGCCGCAATGTTCAGCCCTGCGGCGCTGCCGCGCACAACGAACACGAGGCCCTCATCGGTCTGTGCACCGTTCTCCATGGTGGGTGCGCCAACGACGATGTCCGCGTAGCCATCGCCGTTCACATCGCCGCCTTCGCTCACGGCTTTACCTACCCGTGCGTTAACCACGTTTCGTTGGAAGATGGTCGGGGCGCCTGCGTTCAAGCCCGCTGCTGTACCATAGTAAACGAACGCGGCGCCTTCATCGGCCTGGCCGCTTTCCCACATGTCCGCACCCACCACCACATCGAAGAACCCATCGCCGTTCACGTCGCTGGCACCGCAAGCACTCACCCCGAAGTTGGCCGCTACCTGGTTGGGTTGGAGCATGGTCGCATACGGAGTCACCAATCCGGGCTGGGAGCCGTGGTAAACGAAGGCCACTCCTTCGTTCGCTTCCCCATTGGAGTAGGACGGGGCGGAAATGATGATGTCCGAATAGCCATCGCCGTTCACATCGCCCGCGGTGTTCACGCAATGGCCGAACAATTCACTGGCGGCACCTTGGGCGAGCGTGACATCCGGGGCCGCTGAGGCACCCGCGGGGGAACCCATGTAGAGAAAGGCTTGCGCCGCATCGGGTGCTCCGATCAACACTTCGCTGTAGCCATCGGCGTTGACGTCACCGGCGGTACCCACGCTGTATCCCATTCGCCACGCGCCAGCACCGGTATAGGTGCGCGCGGGTGCCACGGACAATCCTCCTGGAGCGCCCATGTACAAATACGCGCGGCCGACACCGCCGCTCAACGGTGCTCCAACGATCACGTCGGCGTAGCCGTCGCCGTTCACATCGCCAGCAGTGGCTACGCTGGAGCCGAACTGCGCATTGGCGATGTTCGCATCAAGCGTAAGGGCAGGTGTCATGTTCAACCCTATGGCCGAACCCATGTGCACGTAAACGAGACCTTCTCCCACCTGGCCATTGTCGGCTTGCGGCGCACCGACCAACACATCGGCATAACCATCGCCGTTGACATCGCCTGCTTGCGCTATGCTGCGGCCCAGCTGGGCGTTGACGAGTCCACCGGGGCGTGTGCCACTGGCAGTTGGGTTCATCGCGTACGGACCACCATGGTAAATGGCCGCGGCCCCGCTGGTGCCATAAATGCGCGCGCCAAGGATGATATCGCTGTAGCCATCGCCGTTCACATCACCCGCTATGTAAACGCTCTCGCCGAGGTTGGCCCCGGCATTGTCCAATTGGAAGGTCATGTTGGCCGCTGCACCGATGCCGGTCGGGCTGCCGAAGTAGAGGTAAGCCAATCCTTCGTCAGCCTGTCCGATCTCGCTCAGTGGCGCACCTACCAGCAGGTCACCGTAGCCATCGCCGTTCATGTCACCAGCAGTACTTACTGCGCGGCCAAGCCAACCGGTGGAAATATTGTTCTGCAACACCACGGCCGCAACCGTATTGACACCCGCGCCAGATCCATGGAATACCCACACCGTGCCTTCCTGGTTGGGTCCACCCACGTTGTCGTAATAGGCTCCTACAGCCACATCGCTGAACCCATCGGCATTGAGATCGCCGGCGCAGGTAACGCTCCAGCCGAAGGAACCATCGAGCAACGTACTCCCGAAAAGTTGTTGATCGAACCCCGGGTTCAGGCCTGCACCCAAAGCCGCTGCGCTGCCCCAGTAAACGAAGGCGGTACCGGCATCGGCGTTCACGTTCAAAAAGTCCGGGGCGCCGATGATCACATCGCTGTACCCATCACCGTTCACGTCGCCGGCACCCGCGATGCTGCGGCCGAAGTGGGCGAAGTTCACGTTGCGTTCAAGACGATGCACCGGGACGGGGTTCACACCTGCGGCGCTTCCCAAGTATAGGAACACCGCACCTTCCTGTCCTCCGCCGTAATCGGCCAGATAGGCGCCCACCATCACGTCACTGTACCCGTCGTTGTTGATGTCGCCGGCGCAAGCCACGTTACTCCCGAAGTTGTCGCTCACATGATTGGGTTGGAGGATCACGTTGGGCACTGCGGTGATGCCCGCTGCCGATCCGTAGTACACGAACGCCCCACCTTCGTTGTTCTCTGCCCCGGTGCTTTCCCACGTGCGGGAGCCGACGATCAGGTCGCTGAACCCATCGCGGTTCACGTCGCCGGCGGTGCTTACCGAGCAACCGAACTGGGCGTTCACCTGGTTACTTTCCAGCCTGATAGCAGCGGCAGCACCGATCCCGTTCACCGATCCATAGTACACATAGGCCGCACCCTCGGTGGCCTCCGGGAAGGAGGACAGGTGCGCACCGATCACCACGTCGCTGTATCCGTCGCCGTTCAGGTCCCCGGCGGTGGCCACACTGATACCGAATTCCTGGGTGGATTGTGGGCCCGTCAGCAGCCGGTTCGGCGTGGTGCTGATCGGGTCGATCGTAATGGGGTACACCGCATCCTTGTCGTCAACCACGATCGCCAATACATCGTTGTTCAATTCGAACGTGGCTTGCAGCGGCTCGCCCGTTGCATCCCAAACCTGCAGATCATCGTACGTGGCGCAGACATCGCCGTTGGCCGAGAGGAACACCAAGCGGTCCTCACCGGCAAGCGCGATCATCAGGTCCGTGCTGATACGCTGTTCCACGCGCACCGGCCCATTGCCCTCCGGCGCTGTACGCAGCACGAAATTCTGCCGCAAGCCCGAGCCACTGTGCACGTATTGGGCAGTGATGGACGGTGAATGCCAGAACACCTCCGCAGCTCCCTTTTCCGATCCGAACGGCGCCCAACGTTCCTGCTGCTCCCGGCCATGCCCCATCACCTCGAATCCAATGCTCCAGGAGCGCTCGGTGCCCACTGGGGCAAGGGTGAACCCCGCAGCACTTACCCTGCTAATGAGGTTGCGATAGGGGTTGGAAGCAAGCAGCACATCCTCCGCCTCGGAAGGCTGGAAGTTCAACTGGTCCACATCAAGCTTCAGCTTTTGGACCGTGCTATCAGCGATCCGTTGGCTGCGTTCCTTCTCTTGAGCACTGACGGAACTGTTGGCCAGCAATACTGAGGAGAGGAAAGTGAAGGTGTAGAGTATCCTCATCCGAAAGCGTGGAGCCAAGCCTGTGGAAGGCCGCCGAAAGTACGCCGGTACCGACCCTGACGTCAATTTGCCAGCGCCAAGACGGGACTACTTTAGCCCGGTTGCCGAATACCATGAAAACCCTTGTCTCTCAGGCCAAATGCGCTTGACTTTCCGCGTATGGATCGGTGTGCTCTCGGGCCTGCTCCCGGTGGCGTTGATGGCCCAGTCGGATACCACGGAAATTGATGTGCGATGGGCCCGGGTAGCCTTGGTTTCGGGCGCAAGCATCGGCCTCACCGGCGGGGTTTGGATCGGGCTCAACGATGTCTGGTATGCCGACTACGAACGCACCGTGTTCCACAGTTTCGACGATGGCCCGGAATGGCTGGGCATGGACAAGGCAGGTCACCTGTGGAGCGGATACAACGGTGGCCGCTGGGGCCATGCGATGCTCCGGTGGGCCGGGGTCGAACAGCGTCGATCGGCATTGATCGGTGGTTCGATGGGCCTTGTGTTCCTGACCGGTGTTGAAGTGATGGACGGACATAGCTCAGGTTGGGGATTCAGTTGGTGGGACATGGCAGCCAACACTGCTGGGGCGGGTCTCTTCATCGGGCAGCAGCTTGCTTGGAAAGAACAACGGCTCACCGTGAAATTGTCCGCACACCACACTGCCTTTGCATCGCAGCGCCCCGATCTTCTGGGCACCGCTGCGACCGAACGGCTGCTCAAGGATTACAACGGCCAGACCATCTGGCTCAGCGGGAACCTCCATGCCTTCGGTGTTGGCGGCGACCGTTTCCCGAAGTGGTTGAACGTGGCCTTGGGCTATGGTGCCGAGAACATGGTGAGCGGCGTGCCAGGCAGCTTCGAGGCGCAGCATGGCAACGGGCCCCGCTTCACCCAGGTCTTCCTTTCGGTGGATGCGGACCTCACGCGGATCCGATCGCGATCATCGGTGGTGCGCACCCTTCTGTTCCTGGCCAATTGCATCAAGATCCCGGCGCCTGCATTGGAATTCCGGGAGAACAGGGTGCTCCTGCACGGGTTCTATTTCTGAAGGCTCAAGCGGGTAGGGCGCCATCCACCATCATCAACTTCACCTTCAGCACAGCAGCAACTGTAAGACTGTCCGTGATCTCGCCGTTCTGCACCATGGCATACAGTTCATTGAAGTGCAACTTGCGCAGGGTGAGTTCCTCGTTGTGATCGGGTTCGGGCTCATGGAATGTGAGCCCGCGGGCCACATAGAGGATGGCATGTTCATCGCTGGCACTATTGCTCAGGTCCATCCGCAGGATCTCCGTCCAACGCTCGGCCACGATCCCGGCTTCTTCGCGCAGTTCACGCTTCGCGCCGTCCAAGGGCGGAATGTCACGCGGGCTTCCGCCTTCGGGGATCTCCCATCCGTAGCTGCGTGTAGGATACCTGTATTGACCGACGATCCATGTGTTCAGTTCATCATCCAACGCGACAACACCCACCGCGATGGATCGGAAGTGCACCACGCTGTACGTACCGGGCTTTCCACCGGGATCGATGATATCGTGCTTGCTCACCGTGATCCACGGCGATGCGTAAACCTCTTCTTCCTTCAGTTTGGTCCAAGGGCCGAGTTTCTCCATGTGAATGCGCCGGTTGGCGTATCCCGGCAAGTATAGCTGCCGGGCTCAGCGCTGGGTGGTTCCGAGCTTGAACACGATGCTCACCTCCTGTGCACTGCGAACGCGCTTGCCGTTCTTCTTTCCGGGCGTCCAGCGCATGCTGCGTATCAGGCGACGGGCTTCATCGGTGCAACCACCGCCAACGCTCTGCAGCGCGCGCACATTCCCGATGTTCCCGGTTGCTTCAACGGTGAATTCCAAGCGCACTGTTCCCTCCAAACTGCGCGCGAAAGCATCTTTCGGATAGCGCATGTGTTCGCCCAAATAATTGGGCAGGCCGCGCAGACCACCGAGGATCATGGGCTGGGGCAAACTGTCCAGTTCGGCTGCTTTGTACAGGATGCCGCTGGTGTCCGCATCAAGGATCACCGCTCTTGGAAGCGTCCGTTTCTTCTCCAGTCGCGCATAACGTTTCGCATCGAACTCGATGCGCAGGTAGTGCTCCGTGGCCCGCGGTTCGCCATCGAACGTGGCGGGGAACCAACGCACCAACCGGGCTATCCGCAATGCCTCCGCATCGCAGGCCGGATTGAGCGATTGCCAGATGCGCAACGCGCTCACGCGCCCATCGCTGTTCACCGTGAAGATCAAGTTCACCGGCCCGGAGATGCCCTGGGCAAGTTCGGCTGCGGGGTAGACGAGTTCGTCGTCGATGAACAGCTGCAGATCCGCCTTGCCACCGAACGGTTCCGGATCGACCGCTTGTGCGCAAGCCACTGGGGCAATGAGCAGGACGACCACGATAGTGAAGAAAGAGAGGAGGCTTCGCATGCGTTTCATCCCGGTTCCTTCGAGAGGCTCAGGACCGGGGGGCTCTAAATTTGGCACATGTCCAACACGATCCGTCCCGGCGGGCGATTCATTTTCCTGGATGAGCCGGGCGGGGGCACGGTGGTGGAGTTGCTGGGCCATGACCGTGCTAAGGTGCGCACGAACGACGGCTTCGAACTTGTTTATCCATTGTCGGCCTTGGTGCCCGTTGTGGGCAGCACCGATCGCAACCGGTACATCGTAAGTGACCATCACGCGCAGCTGATCGCAGCCAATGACAAATTGGAGGAGGAAAAGCGCCGGCTGAAGCGCAAGGGTGCATCCTTACGTGCCGGGAAAACAGCAGCGCGGCCGGAAGACAACAGCGTAGCGGAGGTGGACCTGCACCTGCACGAACTGGTCGAGGACGAGACCGCGTTGAGCCAGGATGAGAAGTTGCGCTACCAGATCGCGTATTTCGAACGCTCATTGGAAGGAGCCATCCGCAATGGCAAGCGCAAGCTCATCGTTATACATGGGGTGGGCGAAGGGATACTGCGGGAGGAAGTGCGCAAGACCCTGCAGTACTATGAAGGTGTTCGCTTCGAGGACGCCGACCCCCGGCGCTACGGATCGGGAGCTACGGAAGTGACCATCCTCCGGCATTGAGCCAAGAGGCGCACCTTTGCACCGACGGTACAACAGTCGTTCATTGATATCCTGTGCATCGCTTCGCCGCCTCGGGAAACCGGGGAGGAAAGTCCGGGCAGCATAGAGCACCGTGCTTCCTAACGGGAAGGGGCGCCATCGGTAACGGTGGCGTTACGGACAGTGCCGCAGAAAAGAAAACCGCCGATGCCGACTTGTCGGCAGGCAAGGGTGAAAAGGCGGGGTAAGAGCCCACCAGCGTTGTGGCGACACAGCGGCTTGGTAAACCCTACGGGCTGAAAGACCAAATAGGCCGGGAGGTGTTATCCTTCGCTTGCGGAGGCCAGCATAGCGGGCGGCTCGCCTGTTCCCGGCGGGTAGGTCGATAGAGGCAGCGCGCGAGCGCTGTCCCAGATAAATGGCGAGGTCCGCCTTACGGCGGAACAGAACCCGGCTTACAGATGCACAGGCCATACACGAAGGGCCCCGAGATCCGAGAACGGAAGGAAGGGCCCTTCGCCATTTCCGGCGGCTGCGTGGAGCGCTTCGTTCCACGACCTTCGGTGCCCCATTGCTTCGGGTGAACACATGCGTTACTTCATTCTGCTCCTTCTGGTATTGACCGGCCTCTTTCTACCGGCCCAAGGCCTAGCTCCCTTCACCACGCAACTCGACCGGCTGTATGCCTTCGACAACGGTGTGTTCCAGGAACTCAGTTCGCGCAAGCCGAGCATGGTGCGCAACATCGGTGGTCGTTTGTTGTACCTCACCGAAGCCGGCGATCTGGTGTTGTACGACGCTGGCCGCATGCAAACGATCGAACGCGGATCACGACCGAACGTCATTGCCAGCGATGGCATGGCCGCATTCTACATCGGCAATACGTTGAAGGTGATCGGCACCAACGGTGCGAAGTCCATCGCTTACAACTGCACGGACTTCAATGTGCAGGACAGCCTGATCGCCTTCCACGACAATGCGCAACACATCCTGGGCATGTACTGGAAGAACCGCGTGCTCACAGTGGCGGATGTGTTGAGTGAGAGCGATCATCCGCAATGGCTGGCAGGACCCAACACCTTGCTGTTCTATGATCACGATAGGCGGACCATCTACCTCACGTACCGGGGTGAAACCTCGGAACTGTGCCGTAGTTCCGATTTCGCGCGCGTGAGCGCCGGCGGCGATATCGTGGCGTATGTGAACGGCGACGACCAGACATTCCACGTGTTCGATCATGGACAGGATAACATGGTGCACGATTTCGCGCCGCGCAACTTCCAGGCTGGTGATGGACTGGTGGGGTTCGTTGACGTGAACGGCGCGTTGAAGTGTTACAACAACGGCATGGTCTACGACGTGAGCGATTTCGCTCCGGATCAGTATTGGGTGCAGGACAGCCTCCTGCTCTTCGTGGAACAGGGCATGTTGAAGGTCTTCCGCGGCGATCGGCTGGAGATCGTCGAACGCTACGTGCCTGAAAAATGGCAGGTGTTCGGTGGCCTGTTGGTGTACCTGGACCTGAACCGGACCGTTCGCTCATGGCAGGCCGGCAAGCGCAGCCAGTTGAGCAAGGAAGCGGCCATCGCCAGTTTCGAACTGCACCGCGATGTGGTGCTGTGGCGCAGCAACTCGGGAAGTGTCAAGGTCTGGTGGCAAGGTCGCACGTACGAGCATTATTGACGAAAGCACCAAGCTTCAAGTACCAAGGTTCAAGCATCAAGTCTCAAGTGCGTTCCGTTGAAGTTTGATACTTGGAACTTGCGACTTGACACTTCCCTGGGCCCGGTCCACGGTCCATAGCCCAACGGGATTCTTCTTCCCGCGCAGGGCGATCTCGCCCATCGGCCTGCGGGTGAAGCGGTCTTCGGGCAGGCGCAGGAGATCGAGCAGGTCCTTGCTCACGAGCACATCCACACCCAACCGGTTGCAACTGTTCTGGATGCGTGCAGCGGTGTTCACGGCGTCGCCACTGAAGATCGGTTCCTTCTTCACCAAGCCCACCTCGCCGGCCGTTACCGGGCCGCAGTGCAGGCCGGCCTTGAACTCCGGTACCAGGCCATAAGCGGTCATGTAGTGGGTGGCGCGCTGCTGCAATTTCTCGCGGATGCGGAAGAAACACTCCAGGCAACGTTGGTCCTTCACCCCCCGGCGCACGCGCCAGGTCACGCTCACCTCATCGCCCACATACTGGTAGATCTCGCCGCGCGTATCGATCACTGGATCGGTGATGTCGGCGTACACATCGTTCAACAGGTTGAAGTACCGTTCGTGGCCCAGCTCCTCCGCGATCCGGGTGCTGCTGCGCATGTCGAAGAACATGAAGATCCGTTGCTCCTGGCGCGGCTTGCTGTAACGGCCCAAGAGCATGGGCAGGCCACCGCTGCCGTATTGGTCGCTCAGCCGCACGCCGATCATCGTGAACCCGAGCAGCAAGGCATAGAAGAGGAAGTGCCCCAAGAAGGTGAGGTTGAGGATGTGACCGGCCATGCCCATCATTGTGAAGCCCCCTGTCATTGCCAGTGGGAACACGGCATCGGTAAGGACGATGGTGCCCAGCACCAGCAGCGTCATGATGGAGAAGGCAGGCAGGAAGGCGAGCCTTCGCAGGCGTGGCCGCAGGATGAACATGTAGAGGCCCCCACCGATGATGCCCAGCACCGCTGCACGTATCGTATGCGCCTCGATGAGGCCGCCAAGTTCATTGGGCAGGCCACGCTGCTGCAGCACGTTGCTTTCGAACAGCGCGGCCAGCAAGGCCACGATCACCCAAGCCAGCGTAATGCGCAACGTGCGCTGGATGCGCAGGACGGTGCGGTTTCGGGTGGCCATCTGGTATCAGTGGATCAGTGGGCGCTGCAATTTTGGCGGGATCCGTTGTCGACGCCGCGCCAGTGCAACAATTCCGGAAAGATGATGATCGCGAAGGTACCCGGGAGACCGCCACCGGCTATTCACCTCCTGCGGCGTCCGTGCGGATCGCCACCCGCGGCCAGAGGTACCATCGGGCCACGCATACCAGGCCGAGGACGAAGAACGCCATGGCATAGGGCCGGGTGCAGTCGTTGCAATAGAACTCGCCGAGCATCCAGGTGCCGTTGGCAGCGATCCAAAAGACCACGGCCAGGCTGTGCAGGAGTTCGCAAAGGTCCAAGCGGCTGCGCCAAGTGATCCAAATGGCCATGGCAAGGGTGGGTACGAGCATGACGGCACCGGCGATCTTCCAGTCCTGCACCCAGCAAACGTCTTTCATCAGCCAGAGAACGATGTGGAAATTCTCACCGGAGCGCAGCGATCGGACAAGGTTCATTGTTGAGGCTTTTTGGTCCCGATGAGCCAACGCTTGGCGGGCGGGTCAATGGGCATGTGGATGAAGCGGTGGAAAGATCGTACCGGAAAGCAACAAGCGCAGGAAGCGCCCGTCTACCTTTCACTCATGGGAAGGATGGGCGCTTGGGGGCTCTGGGCCTTGCTGGTTGTGGGCACGGGCCGCCTGCATGGGCAGGGCGAGAGTGTGTTGCCATACGTCATGCTCGTGAACGGGACCATCACCGGCGAAATGGGCGGTGAGCCGTTGAAGGGGGTGAAGGTGCGGGTGCTACGCGATGACGAACTCAGCAACCTGGTCATCACCAAGGGCAATGGCCGGTTCGAAGTGGAATTGGACCGGGGGTTCTTCTATGAGTTCGAGTTCACGCGTGATGACCTTGTGGACAAGCGTGTGACCATTGATACCCACGGCGCTCCGCCCTTGCTCGACGTACCCTCCATCACGATGGTCATCGACATTACCCTCTTCACGCCCGTGCCGGACATGGATGTGAGCTTGTTCAACCAGCCGATGGGGAAGGCCTATTACAAGCACAGCAGCCGCAACATCGTGTGGGACAACGTCTATGAGCAGGAGATCAGCCTGCCGGTGCGCAAGTTCATGGCCGAGTACTTCAAGGAGGTGGAGCGCTTCAGCAAGGTGGGACTGCCCTCTCCACCGGGGGCTTGGCCGCCGCAGTGATAACCCAATGGGGGGAATGACCGTACCAAGGACCCTCCATGGTACACACCACACACCACTTGGTACGAAGGGCCCTTCTGAAGGGCATCTTCGCAACAGTCGCCTTGGCCCAAGGTTCCCTGCTGATCGGCCAAAGCCGCAGTGGGATCGTGTATGAGATCATTGTGAAAGGGCAGGTGCTGGATGAGACGACGGGCGACCCGGTGAGGGGTGCCATGGTGTTGGTGCGTCGCGATGGCCATTCACAGGATCTGGTGGTCACCAAGGCTGATGGGCAATACGAACTTGTGCTTGAGCGTGGCAGCCTGTATGACATCACGTACACGGCTGCCGGACAGGTAGCCAAACGGGTAAGGATCCTGACAAAAGGCACCCCTTCGAAATTGGACGTGCCCTCGTTGACGATGACCGTTGACATCACCCTCTTCCCATCCTTGCCCGGGCTCGATGCTTCGTTGTTCAACGATGTGCTTGGCAGGGCTGAATACGACGACAAGGCGCGGAATTTCCTATGGGATGAGGAGTACGGGAAGCGCATGCGCGCAAGTATCCGAAGGTTCATGGCCCGCTACGATGCCCAATTGGAGAAGCAGGAAGCCGTTGCCGGACGATAAAGCTTGACCCATCGCGGTGATCGCTCGACCTTCGCGAACATTTTCGATGCGCGCGGACCAAGCCGAAGTGCTGAACAGATGAGGCCCATAGCCGTTGCCATAGGCTTACTCGCATCCGTGGCCTTGTTCGGCCAGGGCCAGGCGCAATTGCCATACATCATAACCGTTACCGGTACCGTTCTCGGCGAGTTGGATGGCGACCCGGTGAAAGGTGCAACGGTGCTGGTGAACAGCGATGGTGTTGCGGAAAATGTGTTGACACCCAAGCGCAATGGCAGGTATACCTTCGAGCTGCAGCGCGGCAAGGCGTATGAACTCACCTATACGGCACCCGGCCAGGTGTCCAAACGCGTTGTGATCGACACGCACGGTGCACCGCCCCTGCTCGATGTGCCGTCCATCACCATGACGGTTGAGATCACACTCTTTCCGCCGGTGGAAGGAATGGATACGAAGCTGTTCCAGGAGCCCTTGGGCCGGGCCAGCTACAAGCACAGTGTGCGCAACATCGTTTGGGATAAAACCTATGGGGAAGCCAAGCGCGCCGAGCTGCGTCGTTACATGGCCGGCTACGACAAGGAACTCAACGGTCCCTTCGTCACGGAGCCGCACTGACCCTTCCGCATCGTTCCGGTGGCCCTCATTGCGCAGTCGGCGACCTCAAGGCGGACATCAACTGCACGCATTGTACTGCCTCTTTCACATCGTGTACACGCAGGATGGAAGCTCCGTAGAGCAAGGCGATCGTATTCAAGGCGGTAGTACCGTTCAGGGCTTCCGCAGGTTCAACCCCCAGAACTTCATTGATCATCCGCTTGCGCGATAGGCCTACGAGAACGGGGACACCAAGGGCCTTCAACCGCTGCGCATCGTTCAGGAGCGCATAATTGTGCGCGGTCGTTTTCCCGAAACCGAAACCGGGATCCACGATCACATCGGCGATACCGGCGCTATGCGCAGCGTTCAAACGTTGGCTGAGGAACAAGGTCACTTCCGCTACCACATCGGCATACCGGGGAGCCACTTGCATGGTTTTCGGCGTGCCTTGCATGTGCATGGCGATATAGGGAACACCCAATTGCGCGACCGTAGCCAGCATCCTTGTATCAAGCAGGCCGGCGCCGATGTCGTTCACCATTGAAGCCCCGGCAGCCACGGCTTCGTGTGCCACGGATGCGCGCCAGGTATCAACGCTGATCCATGCATCCGGAAAGCGATCATGGATGGCGGCGATGACTGGGAGCACCCGTCCCAACTCTTCACCTTCATCGCCCGCTTCGCTGCCGGGCCGCGAACTCTGTCCCCCGATGTCGAGGATGCCGGCCCCTTCGGTCAGCATGCGCTCGGCCATATGCAGGGCATCGTCTACCGCGGTGGCCCGGCTGGCGGTGAAGAACGAATCGGGCGTTGCATTGATGATGCCCATGACCATGGGAAAGCGCGGCTCCACGAGCCGGTGCTTCATGCGCCAAGTGATCGCGGGAAGATCCATGATCGGTGCGGGCAAGTTGCGCACGAACCATGCAACTTGCGGGCATGATACGTGTTCCCCGATCCATAAGGGTCTTTGCAGCACTGCCCGGCATCCTGCTCGGCACATTCCTGCATGGCCAGAACACCGACAGTCTCTGGTCCACTTGGAGCAACAAGGCCATCGCGGATACCACGCGCATGCAAGCGCTCGGCAAGCTCGCCTGGGCGAACATGTTCACCGATGCGGACAGCGCGTTGTCACTGGCCATGCTGCTGTACGACGAAGCCAGCGCCAGGCAGGAGCGCAAGTACCAGGCCCTGGCCTTGAACCACGAAGGCGTGGCGTACTCGGTCCTTGGCAACTACTACGCGGCGCATGTGAGCTATGAACAGATGCTTGAGTTGAGCGAGAGCATGGGTGATAAGAAAGGAATGGCCGGGGCGCACATCAACCTGGGCGTGATCTTCCAGGAACAAGGTGATAACCGCAGGGCCATGGACCATTACGCCCGCAGTGTCGGGGTGTTCGAGGCGCTGGGCGACAAGCGGGCGTTGGCAACGGTGTACAACAACATCGGTGGCATCTATAACGAGCAGGGCGATACCGCGAACGCCTTCGCCTACATGCGCAAGAGCATGGCGATCCACCAGGAAAGCGATGACCGGCGGGCATACAGCAGTGCCCTCGGCAACCTTGGCCTGGTGTACATGGAGCAGGGGTTGCTGGCCAAGGCCCGGGCGCTGATCCGCGAAAGCCTTGCGATCAAGGAAGACATCGACGACAAGGGCGGCATCGCGAAGTCGTTGCATGATCTCGGCGAGCTGTCTCGGAGGGAAGGGCAATTGGATAGTGCGTCGGTCCATCTCATGCGTAGCCGCGATGTGCGCGCAGCCTTGGGCGACGAGCAGGGGTTGGCCTCCACCTTCACCAGCTTGGGCTTCCTCAACATCGATCAAGGGCGGCATGGCGATGCGATAAAGTGGTGCACCGATGGGTATACGACCGCACGGGATCTGGGCTTGCGCTCACAGGAACGCGCGGCCTGCGATTGCCTCTACAAAGCCAACAAGGCATTGGGCAATGGTGAGGAGGCGTTGCGCTTCCACGAACGCTACACCGCGTTGGGCGATAGTTTGCGCAGTGGCGAAGTGGAAAAGCAGTTGCAGCGATTGGAGTTCGAGCGCTTGCTGTTGGCCGATAGCCTCACGAAGGTGGAGGCCGACCTGCGCGCGCGGCTGGAAGCAGAGCAGCGCAGCAACAACACGCGCACCGCGATGCTCTGGGGCGGGGGCATCATCGTGCCCATCATCGCGATCGCCGTGGCACTGCGCAGGCGGCGCGCACGCAAAGAGCAAGCATAGCTTCGCCGCGATGGAGAAGACGTTGGGACAGTATGATGATGTGGTGCGCGAATGCGTTGCGCTGTTCGAGAAGAAGGCACAGGACTATGGTACGGCATGGCGCATCCTGCGGGTGAGTTCGCTCACCGACCAGGTATTCATCAAGGCACAACGCATCCGCACCTTGCAACAAGTGGGTGAGAGCAAAGTGGGGGAGGGCATACGTCCGGAACTCATCGGCATCATCAACTATGCAGGGATGGCCTTGGTGCAGCTGAAGCTTGGCGTGGTGGAAGCCCCTGACCTGTCCCCCGAGCAAGCGCGGGGGGCGTTGCTGGCCGAACTGAACGGCGCCCGCGACCTCATGCTGCGCAAGAACCACGACTACGGCGAGGCCTGGCGCAGCATGCGTGTGAGTTCCCTAGTGGACCTCATCCTCATGAAGCTGCTGCGCATCAAGAGCATCGAGGACAACGCCGGCAAGACCCTCGTGAGCGAAGGCATCGACGCCAACTGGGCCGACATCGTGAACTATGCCGTGTTCGCGATGGTGCGGTTGGAGGAAACCTCACCCCCGGCCCCTCTCCCAAGGAGGAGGGAATAGCAAAGGGTTCAGCAAGGACCCCTTTGCTCCCTTTGTGACCCTCTCCCTGGGAGAGGGCAGGGTGGTCAACACTTCGTTAATGCTCCTCGCCCCGCTGGGCGCCCACTTCTACTTTCGCCGCGATCCTTACCACCATGAGATACGTCGTCCTCATCTGCCGCCTGATCGTGGGCGCGTTGTTCATCGTCAGCGGCCTGATCAAAGCCAACGATCCCATCGGTTTCGGCATCAAGCTGGAAGAGTATTTCGCCGAGGCGGCGTTGAACCTCACCTTTCTCGAACCCGCCAAATTGTTCCTGGCCATCCTGGCCTGTGTGGCGGAGATCGTGCTGGGTTTCGCGGTGCTGTTCGGTGGGCGGATGAAGGTGGCGGTAGTGGCGCTCTTGTGGCTCACCATATTCTTCGGATGGCTCACGGCGTACACCGCCACCTGCGATCCGCAAGGCACTTACACGGTTATTGAGAAAGGTGTGGAAGTCACGAAGGAGGTGCATTGCGTAACCGACTGCGGCTGCTTCGGCGATGCCATGAAAGGGAGTATCGGGCGCAGCCTCACGCCGTGGGAGAGCTTCGTGAAGGACCTGGTGCTCTTCATCCTCATCATCCCCATCGCCATCGCGGCGTTCCGCAAACCCGGTATCCGCTGGAACACGGGCGCTGATGACAAAGTGCTCCTGCCCCTTGGGCTGGTCCTCGTCGCGTTCTTCTGCTGGGTATTCACCTGGTGGGGGCCGTTGTGGTTCACGCTGGTGGGCTTTGCCGGATATCTCGGGATCAAGCAGGTGGTGAAGGGCGCGAAGGCCGAATGGATCACCGCGTTGTGGGCCGCCGTGCTCTCGCTTGGCTTCATCTGGTATTGCATCGCACATAATCCTGTGCGCGACTATCGGCCGTATGCCGTTGGCAAGAGCATCGCCGCGCAGCGCGCAGAGGGCAAAGCACCGGTGAACGAGATCTTCCTCACGTACAAGAACAGCAGGACCGGCGAGGTGAAGGAATTCCCGAGCACCAACTACCCTTGGCAGGACAGCACATGGGTGTTCGTTGAGCAGCGCGTGAACGAACTGGTGCCCGGTATCGACAGCCAGGTGAAGGACTTCGTGCTGATGGACAAGGACGGCAACGATCTGACGGACGGCATCCTTGCAGAAACGCAACCCGTGCTGTTGGTGATCCTGAAGAGCTGCGCCGATGCGGATGTCAGCGATATGCCCGCGATCGTGGAGTTGGCGAAGGCCGCACAGGACAAGGGCTGGTACGTGTACGGGGTGAGCGCCAGTCCTTGGGAAGAGATCGAGGAATTCCGGCACACGAACCAGACACCGTTCGAATTCGCGCAATGCGATGAGGTGACGTTGAAAACGGTGAACCGCGCCAACCCGGGGATCATGTTGTTGAAGGAAGGCGTGGTGAAGGGCCAATGGCACCACAACGACACACCCTCGTTCGAGGAGGCGGCAGAGGCGGTGAAATAGGGATGACGCCTGCGTCGTGCGTCATCGCGTGGACATTCAGATGGCCGGAGTGATCCAACTGATGTTCGTGCAGGCACTGATCCAGGTGATCTTCACAACAGCCCAGGATCGCTTGGTACCGCGCGATGACGAGAAGGCGTTCCTTGCCCATCGGCCACCAAATGCAACCGCGCCCGTCTAACTTGCACTGAGCTGTCACGCCATGACCCACCGCTACCTGAGTTTTTTCCTTCTTGCCATCGGCCTGCCGGTTGTGGCGCAGACCATTTTCATTCCCGACACCAATTTGCGTGTTTGGCTCAACGATGCCAAGCCGAACAGTGTGGACGCGAATGGCGATCTCGACACCGCTGCATGGAACGCACAACCGCCGCAGACGCTGTACTGCCCCCTGAACGACCTACCGAACAACAGCACGTTGGATATGGAGGGTGTGCAGCACCTGAAGATGGAGTACCTGCAGTACTACGGCGGCTCTTCGAACGCGGTGAACGTGCTGTGGACCGGCCACCCGTTGTACTACGAACACCTGGCGATCCAGGGCACGGATGTTAGCCTCTTCTCGGCGTCGCCTTTCCCCATGCCACCGGCCGTTACCACCTTTTACTGCAGCAACTGTGGCATCACGCAGCTCCCTGGGTTCAGTGGGTTCTGGATGGTGGTGGAGAACGTGGACTTGTCCGGCCAGGTGCTGAACGTGCCGAGCTCCGTTACCATCCTCGACCTCACGGGTTGCCAACTCACCACCGCACCGCTCATTCCCAACGTGATGGACCTTACCCTGGACAACAACCCGCTGACCAGTTGGGCCAACCTGCCTGCCAACTTGCAGAACATCTCGGCCATCAACACCGATGTGCCAGCGCTGCCGGCGTTCAGCGGATCAACAACGCTGCTGGGCATGAACCTATCGGACAATGGCTATACCGCCGTACCGGCCTTACCACCCAACCTGGTCGGGTTGAGCATGAACAACAACCAGCTCACCAGCCTGCCTTCGTTGGCCGGTACCGTGCTCACCTCGTTGAACGTGCGCAACAACCCGCTCGCCAGCTTGCCGCCTTTGCCGAATACCTTGACGCAACTCGACGTCGGTATCTCACCGTTGGCTGTGCTCCCGAACCCCTTGCCCACGGCTCTACGCAACCTCTTCATACCCGGCACATCGGTAACCACGATACCGCCCTTGCCCGCTGACTTCGTATGGTTGAACATCTTCGGATCGCCGGTGACGCAGTTGCCGGCCTTCCCATCGTCGATGATCGAACTCGATGCGCGCAACTGCTCTGCGCTTACCTGCGTGCCAGTGATGCCACCCGGAATGGGACGAGCGCGTTTGAGCAACAGCGGCGTCACATGCCTGCCGAACATCCCTCCGCAGTTCGACATCACCTTCAATACACTGGGCATTGCCCCGGTTGTGTGCAACCCCGGCATCAGTCCCTGCCCCATTGTGGACCCGCTGATCACGGGCACCACCTTCAGCGATACCGATGGCGATGGTGCAATGGATACAGGCGAGAACGGCCGCCCGAACGCCATGGTGATCGCGCAACCCGGTGATCTGCTCACCGCCAGCGACATCAACGGCAACTATGCATTGCCTGCCGGTGTGGGTTCGTTCAGCGCCACCGGTGTTCCCAGCTTATACGAACCGGTGACCACTGCACCGTATGCTGTCACCTTCACCGGTATCGGGCAGGTGGACAGCTTGAACCATATCGGCTTCCAGATCATCCCCAACATGTACGATCTGGTAACCGATGTTGTGGGTACCAACGTGCGCCCTGGTTTCAATACCGGCGTTTGGGTCAACGTGAACAACGTGGGCACCGCGCCGACCAGTGCCACGGTGGTGCTCGTCTTCGATCCTGCACTCGCGTACAACACCAGCAGCGTGGTGCCCTTCAGCATCAATGCCAACGCGGTGTATTGGACCACACCTGTGATCGTTCCCGGTGGAAGTTGGACCGTGTGGGTGGAGTTGTACGCACCGCCCTCGTTGGTGCTCGGATCGCCTGTGGTGCAGCAGGCAACTGCAACACCAACGCTTCCGGACCAAACGCCGGTGGACAACACCTATGTGCTGAACGATGTGGTAGTGGGCAGCTTCGACCCGAACGACAAACGTGTGGAGCCGGAGACGCTCTCGTTGCTCGATGTATCCAGCGGCAGACGTGTGGAATACACGGTGCGGTTCCAGAACACGGGAACCTTCCCGGCCGAACGCGTGCTGATCACCGATACGTTGAGCAGCAACCTGCAATGGGCGACGATGCGGATGCTGGCGAGCAGTCATGCGAACAGATGGTACGTCCACAACGGTGTACTGCATGTGCTCTTCGAGAACATCAACCTGGCCGACAGCGTGAGCGACGAGCCCGGCAGCCATGGTTTTGCCAAGTTCAGCTTCGCGCCGTCATCAACGCTCGTGGTGGGTGCTGCGGTGGAGAACATCGCCAACATCTACTTCGACTACAACGAACCGGTGATCACCAACGAAGCCATCTTCTATGTTGAGACAAGTCTCGGCGTGGGCGAGGACGAAGGCGATGACCTGCGTGTATGGCCGAACCCGGCGGACGATGTGCTGATGGTGACCAATGATGGATCCTTGAACGGCCAGTTGCGTGTGCTGGACCTCAGTGGTCGTGTGGTAATAAGTGGAACGATCACGGGAACCACCACTGCCTTATCGGTGGCCGCGCTTGCCGCAGGGCACTACGTGGTGGAGGTCAACGGTGCTGATGGACCGTTGCGGCTCGGCTGGATCAAGAACTGAGGTGCATTGCGTTGGCAGACGACCGGGGGTCGGGCCCGGAAAAAAATACCGGGGATCGGGTATTGCAGGATCGGTGCGCGGAAGTTCACTTCGCCTCTTGACCCTTCACACGATCCCCGAACGCCATGCCGGTTTACCGCTATAACAAACAAGTGACCGTGGCCGCAGGCCAGAACGTGGTCCTTACCATTGAATTCCCCGAGAACAGCACGGGCGGTACGCACGACATCGATCTGCTCGTGGGGCAGGACATTGAAGGTTATAATGAGATCGAAGAGGATCTGGGCACCCAGGCCTCCTTCGGAAAGCGTCTGGTGATCTGGACCAAGGCTTTTGACCTCGACCCGGGTATCAAGGATGTGAAGGTGGATTTCCTGATCAATGGGAAATTGGTCCAACGCCATACCAATGCCAAGGCCGAAGACCCGTCCCCACAGATCAAGGTGACCATGAACTTCTGAAGCCTCGCGCCATGAAAAGGTTGTTCGCCCCTGTTCTGTTCCTTCCGCTCATCGCGCTCGCGCAGGACGACATCGGCACGAAGCTCACCGAAGTGCGTGCTCCCCAATCACCTGCCGCCGCGTTGTTGGGCATGCAGCCCAACGTGATCAACCGTCCCAAATCCTGGCAAGCGCTGGAGACGGCGCTGTACACGAACTTCTTTTCCAACAACTCCTTCAGCGTTCCGAACGACTTCGCCCTGGAGTTCACCCCGTTCTGGGCGGGGAAGAAGAAGACCATGAGCATGGAGCGTTTCCTGCAACCCTCAGGTTGGGAGGCGTTCCAGCGCAACACATCCATTTCCATCGCCTCCACGCAGAACTTCCTGATCGGCGATTCGGTGAAGACCAACGCCATCGGGATAGGGTTGCGCACCCTGATCGTGGATGGCTCGAAAGCGGAAAAGGAGCGCACCGTTGCACTGTACAAGGCCACATTGAAAGGGAGCAGATACAGTAGCGTGATCTTCCGACACATCGAGAAGGCCATGCGGGAACCGGCGCTACGCGCGGCCAATGCCGACCGCGCGGCTTTGGTCGCACAGGTGAACACGGAACTGGATGCCGCCCAGAACGCGCTGATGGCTTCGTTCCCCGACGACAAGGCGGAGGTGAAGCGCGCGATCGCCGATGTGAAGGCGTACATTGAACAGGACGCGCCTGATGCGGCATTCGGTGCGCTGAACCCCGTGCGTCCTGCGGATAACGACCCCAACGCACCCCCGGCACCACCTGAGCCTTTCGATACGATCTCGGACTATCTGGACCAGTATCTCAGGATCGACGAGAACCTCGCCACGATCGAGAAGATCCGCAACGGGAGCAAAGGGTTCCGTGTGGAGCTGGCCGGTTCGCTGATGTGCGATTTCCCCACGAACGAGAACGACCTGAGCTACGTGGCCAAGGGCGGCATCTGGTTGACGCCGAGCTACCAACCCATCAATTCGGAGAGCTTTGAATTCCTCGGCGTGTGCCGAGTGCTATGGTACCACCGGCCGTTCTACGAGAAGTACGATCCGGACGCCTTCACCTTCGAGCAGAACATCGACTACGGTCTCCGGTTGGTTTACAAGCGCCCGAAGTTCTCGATCGAGGCCGAAGCCATCGGCCGCAGTTCCAGTACGGTGCTGAGCGACACGACCGATGAGCAGACCGGTATCACCACGAGACAGACCAAGAGTGAAGCCGACTTCCAATACCTGCTCAACCTGAACTATGAACTGACGGAGACCATCACGCTCACGTACATGTTCGGTAAGCAATTGGATCCCGTGCTGAACCTGGATGTGAACGGCGATGTCATTTCATTGCTTTCCTTGAATCTCGGTCTCGGCGGCCCCACGTCATCGACGACAAAGGGTTTGGTGAGATACTGAGAGAAAGCGGGTCGTACGCTGAACGCCCCGGTGGAAGTCGATCGTTCGCGGTCCTGCTTTTGCCCGAAGTACCGCTTGCCTTCTTCTATTCCTTCCGCAACGTCTTGGTGATCACCTGACCGGCCGTACGAAGTGTGAGGAAGTAGCATCCCGCTGGTTGCGCCGAGAGATCGATCACCGATCGCGCGCCACTGGACCGGGAGCGATGTACTTCCTGTCCGAACATGCTGCGGATCTGAATGCCGAACGACGACGATGGAGTGGATGACAGCACGGTGAGCCTTCCGGATGTCGGGTTCGGGAACACATCAATGGACAGGTATGGCTGTGTTTCGTCCACAGCGTTGGCCATGCTACAAAGCGCTGTTACCGCCACGGGAACATTGCTGTTGGTGTTCGTGCCATTGCCGAGTTCACCCTCACTGTTGTCTCCCCAAGCCAGCAGGGTCCCATCATTCTTGAGGGCAAGAGAATGCTGCCTTCCACCCGAAACGGAAGTAGTGGTGGAGAGTGCGGCCAGCTGTACCGGAACATTCGTTTCCGTGTTCGTGCCATCACCCAACTGACCGAAAAAATTGCTGCCCCATGTCCACACAGTGCCGTCATTCTTCATGGCGAAGGCATGGAAACCACCCCCGGCGATGGCCAGGACACCGGTAAGGGAGAGTACCTGCACCGGAACACTGCTGTTCGTGTTCGTTCCGTCGCCCAGTTGTCCGAGACTGTTGTTTCCCCAGGCCCACACCGCTCCATCGTTCGTCAAGGCAAGGCAATAGTCGTCCCCGGCTTCAACGGCCGTAATGCCGGTCAGGGTGGTCACCTGCACAGGCAGATGCTGCTGCGCATTGGTGCCATCACCCAGTTGCCCCTGGTCGTTGCGTCCCCATGTCCATACGGTCCCATCGTTCTTCAACGCCACCGTGTGGTCCCGACCTCCTGCGATCGCGATCATGCCCGTGAGCGAGGAAACCTGTACGGGCACATTGCTCGCGGTGGTGGAACCGTTGCCCAGTTGGCCGAAAAAATTGAAGCCCCATGCCCAAGCTGTTCCGTCATCCTTCAGCGCCAGGCTGTGATATCCACCGCCGGCCATGGTAACCACGTCGGTGAGGGCGGTCACCTGCATGGGCGCATCGCTGTTACCCCCAGGACCATGGCCCAATTGCCCCTGGCTGTTGTTGCCCCATGCCCATACCGTTGAGTCCTGTGCAAGGGCCAGCGAATGATACACCCCCGCCGAAACGGCTGTAACACCCATGAGCGAGCTCACGGGCACCGGAACATTGGTGTCGTTGTTGGTCCCGTTCCCCAGTTGGCCATAGTCATTGTATCCCCATGCCATGACGGTGCCATCATTGCAACGTGCTAGGGAGTGATCGCCACCCCCTGCCATCGGCTGGGCACGCATAGCGGTGGGCGCTACGAGTAAAGCGAGGACCGGAACGGATACGATCGCTGTCGTTCTCATGCGCCTGAAAGTAGGGGAAGCCAAGATCGTATGGCCACGCCCTTGGGTGCCGGGGGATCGGACCCGGTCGGCGCAACCCCAAAAAATACCCGATCGTGGGTAGTTGCCGTATGCGGCCGCTGCATTCTATTCGCGTACGCTCACCCCACAACCTCCGTCCCATGTCCGACGCACCGCCCAACGAGAAACTGAAATACTGGCTCGAGTTCGCCAAGTGGTTCATCGTCTCCGTGGTCATCGTGGTGGCCACGCTGATCATCGACAGCGGCTTCAAGGACAGGGCGGCCGGGGTGGTGGAGATCAATGCGTACGACAAGTACGTCACCGACCTCATCGTGCTCAACAAGGAAGTGGGACCGCGGCGCTTGCTCGCGCAATACTTCTCCCATGTCACCGCCAGCGACAAGCTGCGCGCGCGCTGGGTGGATTACTACAACGTGCTCGACAAGGAGTACACGCTCATAGCGGAACGCGATTCAACCCTTGCCCGCGAGCAACGGGCGCTGGCCCTGAAGGTCAACCTCACCAAGGCCGACAGCCTGCGGGAAAAGGAGATCAACATGAAGCGGATGATGATCGAGCAACAGCTCTTCACACCGGTTGTTCCGCTCCAGCAACCCGAGACCCGTCCGGCCGATGCATCGGCGGCCACCAGCTTGGAACGGAGGGGGCTGGAACTGCTGGCGGAGAAGAACATCGATGGGGCCATCGAGGCCTTCGAGCAAGCCGAGCAGAGCTACAGCGGCTACCACCAGGTGTTCGAGATCGCGCGCTTCCTCAAGAGCAACAAGGACATGCTCAACAGTCCGGACAGTGCCGCCGTATGGGACGAAGCCATGAAGCACATCGCCACCAACCTCAACTACGGCATGCCCGATCGGGAGCGCGAGCGTCTGCTGATGAAGGTGCGGAGGTGAGCGGCCGAGGTTGCAAGGCAATTTGCCAAGTAGCTAATTGAGTTGTCGAAGTGCATCTCCATCTCCCCTTTCCCTTTCGCCTGCACTTTGCCGCGCGGTGAAGTCGAACAGGCGTCCCGCCTGTTCACGAATCAGCGCATACGTGCTCTCGCTGATATTGACCTGCCCAACCTCGCCGCTGCTCTCCACGCGGCTGGCGATGTTCACCTCATGGCCCCGGATTTCGTAGGCGAACTTCTTCACGCCCACGATGCCTGCGACGATCGGACCGGTGTGCACGCCGATGCGGATCTGCACTTTGCCCAAGGCACGCTCGCGCATGGCCGTTCCGAAGAAGGTCACATCCTCGGGCATACGGCGGACCGGGCATCAAGGTCGCGGCGCGCATAGCTCTGCCAGAATGGCCGCGTCCGTTCCCGGAGTGTCCGCCGACGTGGGCACCATTCCGCGATCCGGTATGGACAACCTGCTCTGCACACTGCAAAGTAAGACCGGTCCACGGCGTATCTCCCCCCATGAAAGGGGGGGCTTCAAGACAAAAATGCTACCCGTACTTTGCCGTTGCTCCTGCCGATGGCCCCCATGATCCGCGTACTCCTCTTCGAAGACAATACCGACCTCGCCGAAAGTCTCGACGAACTGATGAAGGATACCGACGACATCCGGCTGATCGCACAATACACCAACGCGCAAAAGGCGGAACGTCATGTGGCCTACCACCATCCGGATGTGGTGCTGATGGACATCGACATGCCGGTGGAGAACGGGCTGCAAGGCCTGCGGGCGATCCGCGCTGCGGGCAGCGGGGTGATGGTGCTGATGTTCACCGTGCATGACGACAACGAGAACGTGTTCCAGGCCATCTGCCATGGGGCTTCCGGCTACTTGTTGAAGCAGATGGCTCCCGAGAAGATCCTCGACTCCATTCGCGAAGCGATCACGGGCGGAGCACCCATGAGCCCGAGCATAGCCAAGAAGGTGCTCGCGTTGTTCGCGCAACCATTCAAAAAGAGCGAAGACCTGCAAACACTCACCGCGCGGGAACACGATGTGCTATCGCTCCTGGTGCGCGGCCATAGCTACAAGATGGCGGCGGCGCAGTTGGGCATAGGCGTGGAAACCCTACGCTTCCACATCAAGAACATCTATACCAAGTTGCATGTGAACAGCAAGAGCGAGGCGGTGGCCAAAGCGTTGCAGAACAGGGTGGTATAGTTGCCGATGATCCCTTCGCCTTTACGCCATCATCCCTGATCACACCTGGGCTTGCAAGTAGCTTCGCGGAGTGTTTGTTCCCTTGCCGCAACGGTCATCCTCGAAGACGCTATGAGGCCATATCGTCCATTTGGATCCAGCACGTTCCTGTTGATCGTTCTCTTCCTCGCTGTGGCCTGCGGCCAGGAGCAGAATGAGCCGGTGGTGCCACGCCCCTTGACCATTCATGATGCGCTGGCCTTGCGCGATACGATGCGCACGGCTGCGCTCTACCACAACACCCGTTTCTGCGACAGCGTATTGCACCGCTTCGACGATAGCGCGCTCGTGCAACAGCGCCCTGATGTGGTCGCCCATGCCTATATCAGCCAGGTGGTGGCTCACGACGCGGTGCAGCCCGGATCCGTGGAGCACCTCGGCCTTCTGGCCACTCGGACCCACAGCCCATACCTGCGGAACTGGCACACCTACCTGCGCGGCCGCATGGCCATGGAGCGTGAGCAACTCGATTCGGCCATCGTCCTGTTCACCCAAGTGCATACCCAGTTCGTGGCCGAAGCGGATACCGTGGGACTCAGCCTGGTAGGCAAACGGCTTGGTCTGATCTACCTGAACGGCCTCCGTGAACCTGAGCGGGCCTTGCCCTTCCTGCGTGAATTCTTCGCCACCACCAACGATCCCGAAGAACGATACTTCGCTGCGGAACTGTTGAGTTCGGCCTATGCGCTTACCGGCCAGCCCGACAGTGTTGCGCACGTGCAGCACTATCTGGACGACCACAAGAAGGAATGGGACGCGAACTTCGGGTGGCCGGTACCACGGGAGTGGCTTCCCCCTTTGGGCACCTGGCGCGACACGTCCGCCACCAACGGTGCGCGCGTGGAGGCGATCACGCAATTGCACGGCTTGGGCGACCGCAGTGACCTGGAGTGCTTGCACTTGGCGTTCCCGGCGCTCAAGGACACCACCACCCCCTTCGCGCAAAAGCAACTGGCCTTGGTGGACATGGGGCGGGGGAACCTGCTTGCCTGGCAGGATCGCTGCAACGATGCGCTGGTGTGGTTCGCACGGGCTCACGGACGCGTGGCCCGGTTGAACGACGACGGCATGATGGCGCAGTGCGATGCCTTGTGCGCGTTCACCCTGAAGAATGCCGGACGGCTGGGCGAAGCGATAAGCTATTCCCTGCGCGCCGTTCAGGGCTACACCGCCACCAAGGACTCCATGGGCCTTGTGTACGCATACCACGATCTCGGATACATTTTCGGGGCGCAAGGCGATATCAGCAATGGGGTGCTGCAGTATGGCAAGTCGCTGGATCTGGCCAGGACCCTTTATCCGGATATGCGATACTCGCTTTGCATGCGCATCGCCGAACTCGAACTGGCCCGATCGGACCGCCGCTCGGCCATGGCCTGGCTCGATAGCGCCACGGCGGAGATCAATGCGGGCAGGGCATACGAGTACAAATCGGACATCCGCCTGCTCAAGGCCGAGATGGCCTTGCAGGACGGGAAATGCGACACGGCCTTGGCGCTGCTCGACGAAGCGCGCGAAGCACAGGCTGGCAGGATCGACCGTGTGAGCTGGGAAAGCGACGCGTGGTCGCGGATCGCCCGCGCGCATCTGTGCGCTTCGCGCGATCAGGACGCCATCAACGCAGCGAACAAAGGGCTGGCTATCGCCCGCGGTAGCGGTCTTTACAAGGAGGAACTGGACAACCTGCTCCCGCTGGTCAGGGCGCAGGAAGCTGTGCACGACATCGCCGGGGCGCTGTCCACGCGGCAACGCATCGCCGTCGTTCAGGACTCCATGCTGGATCCCGGGGCGCTTTCAACCCTCAACAGCGCATTGGTATCGGCAGGATACGAGCAACAAGCCCTCACGGACAGCCTTGCCGCAGCGCAGGAGCGCTCCGTGGCTGCGGCAGCCCTTGCGCGCGCCCGCACACAACGGTTCATCCTTATCGGAGCCTCGGTATCCATTCTGCTGCTCTCCATTCTGCTGGTAAGCCGTTACCGCTTGAAGCGCCGTCTGCAGGTGGAGCAGTTGCGCACCCGCCTGAGCCGCGACCTCCACGACGATATAGGCAGCACCCTCAGCAGCATCAGCATCCTGAGCAACGTGCTGAAGAAGCGGGCCGAGGTGAGTGGCGACGCGGACACGGCGGCATCCATTGAGAAGATCAGTGAGCGTTCTCAACGCCTCATGCGCGACATGAGCGACATCGTATGGAGCGTGGATCCCGGCAAGGACAGCATGACGGATCTGGTCGGCCGCATGCGGGAGTTCGGAAGCGCGGTCTTGGATCCCAAGGGCATCAACTTCTACTTCAATGCGCCGGAGCAGGTGGTGGCGCGCGAGCTATCCGTGGACGTGAAGAAGAACCTCTACCTGATCTTCAAGGAGGCGGTGAACAATGCCGCCAAGCATGCGGGTGCGAAGAGCGTGTTCGTGGATGTGGCCATGAACGGCCGCTCTCTCCAGGTGCATGTGGATGATGATGGCAAAGGCATGCGGATGGATGCATTGAACGCGACCGGTCATGGCGGTAATGGCCTGCGCAACATGAAGGCAAGGGCCGAAGAGATCGGGGCCCTGTTCAGCACAGGTGCCAGCACACGCGGTGGTGTGCGGGTGGCGGTGGAATTGGCGCTGGGATGAACCTAGGGCTGTCCGTTATCTGGGGAGGGTCACATTGCAGATGACGTTGGATGCGGTACGCGTCCGATACGTCCTCACGGTCATCGCTTGCCGTCAACGGGAAAGCCGACTTCCTTCTGATCGGGCACCAATACCTTGCCTGCGCATGTGCCCACGGATCCACGGTAGAGGACCGATCGCATCGACCGGATGCACGCGCCCGGTCAGGGCTTTGCTGTGCATGCTCCTGCTCTTCCCGTGCATGCAGCAGCAAGCATCAGGCGAGGACGGTCTGTCGGATTCACTCCAGGTGCTGCGGCTCCTGGAACAAGCGCGCAAACCTTCGATCACGTCGCTGTCGGGCTTCCGGCATGATTCGGCGCTTTCCGCACAAGCCTTGGAACTCGCGGAGCGCATCGGCTGGCAACGTGGTGTTTTCAAGGGACATCTCTGGTCCATGCTGAGCATCAGTGGACGCAGCTACGACGTACCCGCAGCAGAATGGGATCAGCATCTGCAAGGTGCCTTGCAACTACGTGCTTGGGCGAGCCCGCAGGAAGTCGTACTGCTCTATCGCGTGGTAGGTCGCAACCACGTGGTGCATGGTGAAATGGGTCCGGCCTCGGCCTACCTCGACACGGCACAATGGGAAGCGCAGCGTTGCGGAGATACACTTTCGTTGGCGCTCGTGGCCTATTGGCGTGCCTATATGCTCCGCGCCCAAGAGCGCTGGGGAGAAGCGTTCCGAGCGATCCTGACCTCCAATGCAAGGTCCTCCGGGTTGAACAATCCCGTGCTGAAGTCGGCCAGCTTCAATCTGTCCGGAATGATCCGGGGCAGGCTTGGGGATCTGGACGGCGCAGTGAAGGATTTCACCACGTCGCTCGCCATAGCGGATAGCATTAAGGTGAACGATCTGCGCATTGTCAATCACACCAATTGGGCTTATGTGATGCAGGTGAAAGGCCATTGGCGCGATGCCTTGGACCAGTACCGCGAAGTGCGCGGGATACTCATATCCACCAGCGCGAGCAGAGACGAGATATCGGAATGTGAAACGGGCATCGGATATATGTTGGTCCGCCTGGATAGCCTCGAACAGGCCGAGGCGATCCTGGGCCGATTGCACAGCACCAAGGCGATGGTGGGGCATCCGTACGAGCAGGAATTCAACAACGCATGGGCACTGTTACAACTGCGCCGTGGGCGTTATCATGATGCGGTTGCCTCTGCATATACCGCCTTTGTTACCGAGCAGAGCGACGAGAACGATGTGATCAAGCGCGATGCATCGCACATACTGGCCGAGGCGTTCAAGGCGCTCAAGCAGCCGAACGAAGCATTGAAGTGGACGGAAATCACCCACCAGTGGGCGGACAGTGTGTTGTACAGACAGCAAGCCGCGGCCTCGGTCAAAGCGGCCTTCGACCAAGAATTGCAACTGGGTCGCGAACAGGCCGTTCGCGAGCGCGAACAAGCGCAGGTAGCCATGGAACGCGTTCGTACACAACGCGTCATCCTGCTCGTGATCTCGGTGCTCATCTTGGTCATCGCGGCACTGCTCCTGAACCGCTACCGCCTGAAGCGCCGCCTGCAAGTGGAACAGCTGCGGGCCCGACTGAGCCGCGACCTGCACGACGACATCGGCAGCACCCTCAGCAGCATCAGCATCCTTAGCAATGTGGCGCGCAAGCGGGCAGAGGCCACAGGCGATGCCGAGGCCACCGCTTCACTGGACAAGATCAGCGATCGCAGCCAGCGCCTCATGCGCAACATGAGCGACATCGTCTGGAGCGTGGACCCGCAGAAGGACTCGTTGGAAGAACTGATCATGCGCATGCGCGGATTCGCCACCGGTGTTCTGGAAGCGAAAGGCATAGCCTTCACCTTCGACCTTCCCGCTGAAGTGCCGCTTGTCGCGCTGGCCGCAGAGACCAAGAACAACCTCTACCTCATCTTCAAGGAAGCGATCAACAACGTTGTGAAACATGCGGAGGCGAAGAAGGTGGACGTATGCATCTCACTGGAGAACGGCCTCTTGCGGTTCGAAGTGAAGGACGATGGCAGAGGCATGGATCCTTCGGCACCCACGAACGGGCCTGGAGGCAATGGGTTGCGGAATATGCGTGAGCGGGCAAAAGAGATGAAAGCCGACTTCAGTTTGGAGACAGCATCCGACAGGGGGAGCACTGTATCCTTGAGCGTGCTGGTGGAGTGATCGTTGGCGCCGGGTTCACACGACTTCCACTGCCCCGCCGTTACTTCGGGTGCATGTTGCGGCCTGCGTTGTACGTGTTCCCCCTGCTGGCCATCGTTGTCGGTTGCGGCTCCGGGCCATCCGTACGACAACAGGATCAACCACCTTCTACGACCATCGCACAGAATGATACCTCCGTCCTGGACGCGCTGCAGGTTCTCACGGCCAACGCGGCCTGGCGACAGGACAGCACCTTTTGCGACAGCCTGCTCGATCGCTATGCCGATACCACCTTGGCACGAACGCGACGCGAAGTGTTCGTAGCGCTGTTCTTCGACAACGTGATGTCGCACAGGGCTTTCCAGTACGGCACCATGGCCCGGCTGAAAGCGATCGCGGAGGGATTGGATGATGAGGTCCTGCGGCATCTGCATCAGTACCTCCTCGGGCGCCACTTGCAGATCATCGGGGACCCGCAAGGGGCGCTGCGGATCCTCGTGCCCTTGTTGCCCTATTACGTGTCCGCAGGCGATACAGGCGGCGTTGCCAGCGTCGCGAAACGAATCGGCTATATCCATGCAATGGACCTTGACCAACCCGCTCAAGCGATCCCCTATTTCCGGCAGGCCTTGAACGCGGAATGGGTACTGGAGGACCGGTGCGACATCGCCTTGTTCCTTGGGCGTTGCTTCACACAACTGGGCCTGCCGGATTCCGTGGAGCACTATGCGGACTTTCTCGAGCAGGTGCGCTTTTCGGGATCCCTGGTCCCCAATCCGGGTCCGCGACCTTTGGGATACCGCGATCAGTTGCGCTTCAATGCACTGGCCTTACGCGCAGCCAACGGCTCCGCCTATGTGGACTCGCTGCGTTCCTACTTCGATCGCGCGATGGTAGCCTACCCACCGAAGAACGGCTTGCTGCCCACCACCGACTATCTCGATCCGCACACACATTGGGAGCTACAGTTGCGTTTCGGGAAGAGCTTGATCAGTGCGGGGCACGATCAGGAGGCTGAGCGCTTCCTCGCTCATGCTGACTCGGCGTTCAAGGGCTGTATCGGTTGCGAAAGCCTCAACATCGAACTGTACCGAACGCTGGCGGAATTGCATCGCACACGAGGGGATGAGCGTGCGGCGCTACACTACCAAGACCTGCGTATCGCGGCCATGGAACGCTCCGGGGTGGAGCACCGGCGGCGGGAAATGGAACGGGTGGAAGCCGCTACCGCGTTCGAACGGGAGCAGGCAGCGTTCGCCGCATCACGTGCCACCGAACAGGCGCAAGCCCAAGCAGCCCTTCAACGTGTCCGCACGCAGCGCGCTGTGGCGATCGTGGTCGCGTTGCTCGTACTGGTGATCGCCGGGCTGCTGCTGAACCGCTACCGCCTGAGGCGCCGCCTGCACGTGGAGCAATTGCGGGCCCGCTTGAGCCGGGACCTGCACGACGACATCGGCAGCACGTTGAGCAGTATCAGCATCCTGAGCAACGTGGCGCGCAAGCGCACAGAGGCCACGGGCGATGCCGAGGCCACCGCTTCACTCGACAAGATCAGCGAGCGCAGCCAGCGGCTCATGCGCAACATGAGCGACATCGTCTGGAGTGTGGACCCCAAGAAGGACTCGCTCGAGGAATTGATCGTCCGCATGCGCGGATTCGCCACCAGCGTGTTGGCAGCGAAAGGCCTCGCCACCACCTTCGAACTACCTGCCGAGGTGCCTTCGATCGCACTGGCCGCGGGGACGAAGAGCAACCTCTACCTCCTCTTCAAGGAGGCGATCAACAATGTGGTGAAGCATGCGAGCGCACACAATGTCCATGTGTCGATCGGGTTCCAGGATCGAACGCTGCTCATGGAAGTGAAGGACGACGGTATCGGCATGGATCCCGAAGCCCCCACGGTCGGCCATGGTGGCAACGGCCTGCGCAACATGCGGGAGCGCGTGCGGGAGATGAACGCCGTGCTGCACATCGATGGCGCGTCGGGAACCGGCTCGGTCGTGCGGGTCACCCTGCGCGTGTAAGGTCGTCCCCACCCGTTCATGGGGTTCCGCGGGCGCTGCGGAGTGCGCTGTTTCGCATCACAGACGAACCATCGCTGCGATCGCATGAAACACATCCTAACCATCGTTGCACTATTGCTGGGATCATCGGCCCCGGCGCAGTATCCGGCCGGTTCCGGAACAGGTCCACAGCAGCACGGCCCAATGCGAGGTGCTCATCCGTTGCCAGCAGCAGCGCATGTTGCGCATCCCGATCCCGGCTCGCGTGGCAGTGCCCCGATCAACGACGACTGCACGGATGCGATCACGCTCACGGTGCATCCCTATGGCAGTTGCCCTGATTCGTCCACAGCAGGTGATAACACCGATGCCACGCACAACATCAACGAACCCACTTGCGACAACCCCGAAAGCTCGCTCCAGGATGTGTGGTACACCTTCACTACGGGCGCCGAGTACAGTGTGATCATCACGCTGACGCCGGACAGCGACATGACGGATTGGAGAGTGGGTATTTACGACGGATGCGGTGGGAACGGCGTGTACTGCATCGCACAACCCATCGGCGGGAACGTGTTCCCCTTGCTCCCCAACACTACATATTGGTTGAGCGTTTGGACCAACAACGACTACGGTACCACCGGTGCGTTCGAGCTCTGCGTTGAAGCAGGCCCCCCGCCGCCCCCGAACGATCTCTGCTCCAGTGTGGTGCCACAACCCATGGGCGTGGGTGACACATGGGCCTTTACCGGCGATGCCACCGGAGCAACGAACACCGAAGAGGTCGCTTGGAACTCCGTGTGGCACGCGGTCACGCTCACCGGACCCGCGGATCTCACGATCGACTTCTGTGGTAGTGCAGCTTACGACCTGTGGGGGAACTTCTACCGGACCATCTACCTCACCTGCCCGCCCAACATCACCGATCGGGTTTGGGCTGGTTCTTACAATACGACCACTTGCACGGATGGACGACTGACCCTCTGCTACGCGAAGCTCGCCGCTGGCACCTATTACCTACCCGTTGCACCGCCGATCGAACCTGGCGATGGCTACATCATGAACGTTCGCGCCGACGCGTTCGGATCGCATGCTCCCTCGAACGACGAATGCGCCGGCGCATTGCCCTTGAACGTGGGCGCCCTGTGCAACCCGGTGAACTACTTACCGGAATGCGCCACACAATCGCTACCGGCCATTGATTGCGGCATTGAGGGCGCGAATGCCAACGACGACGTGTGGTACTCGTTCACTGCGCCGGACAATCTGGTCACGCTGGCGGTGTTCGCCCATACATATGACCATAGCCCGGTGATCGATGTGTACAGCGGAGCATGCGGCGCGCTCGCACCCTACGATTGCGTGGACGCAGCGGCAGAAGACAGCGTGGCCCAACTCACCTTGATCGGACTGAGCCAGGGGGAGACCTACTACTTCCGGG
Source organism: Flavobacteriales bacterium (assembly GCA_049289815.1). Classification (GTDB taxonomy): domain Bacteria; phylum Bacteroidota; class Bacteroidia; order Flavobacteriales_F; family PHOS-HE28; genus PHOS-HE28. The sequence goes on along the minus strand of JBATMK010000092.1, from coordinate 9,622 downwards.
TGTACAATGGATTTGGGACCACGCCCCTGGACAATGCGAGCTATGAGCTGTGTGTGGTGGAAGGGGAAGAAGTGATCATCGGTGTACAGGAGGGTGTCTTTGCGGAAGGTGGCGGGCTGTACCCGAACCCCAGCAACGGCGATTTCACCTTGCACGTGGGTGCGCGTTCGACAGCAGTAAGCCTGAGCGTGATCGACATGACCGGGCGATGGGTGATCGCTCAACGATCGATCGTGACCAACGGACAAGTGAGCGTTGAAGGTGCAGGAGCGCTGGTACCCGGCATCTACATAGTGCGTTCCGACGACGGTGTCACAACAACGGATCACCGGTTGGTCGTGCAGGACCGGTGATCGATCGCTGTCCGCCGAAATGCACGGCCCCGGGTGTTGCGCCCGGGGCCGTGCAATTGAACGGGAGATGGCGGCTTGCCCCCCTGTTCATGGGGTTTCCGCAGCGTTGGCAAGGCTGAACATTTGTGTCGACCATCAACCATCGCCATGAGAACCCCCATCCTCACCATTGCCATGAACACGATCCTCGCCACCGCCATGCCCGCTCAAGGACCATTGACCATGACCACCAACTGGCTGGCCGCCCATCACCAAACCCTGGGTCCAACCGCTACAGCGGGCTGGTTGATGGCCCTGGATGCGGATGAACTGGAGATCTATGTGACAGCGGAACACGCACTCGTGCTCGTGGACCGCGAACCGATCCTCACCCTGGATGGTGCCGCTTATCTGCGCAAGGGCCTGCAAGACCTCGGAGGAACGCACATGGACCTCATCGGTGAGGTGCAGAACGTGAACGATTCGGTGCTGCGCGGAGCGTACCGCGGAACCCTTGGTGGCACTGCGGTGCTGATGGACCAGTACGTGCAGATCCAGCATGGCGTGCCATCGGCGATCGTTCGCGTGATCAGCCGTGTGAACGGGACGGCGCCTGCCATCCAGTTGGATGCTGATGCGATCGCGCTATCCCTGTTGGACAGTTCCGGCGTGACCAACGAACCGGCGCTCACCCGGTACTGAGCCGGGTCGTTCGGTGATGGTCGAACCGGTCAGCTTACCCGCTGGCCAGGACCAACGAAGTACATCTCCATTTCGCCCTTCCCCTTCGCTTGCACCCTGCCACGCGAGGTGAAGGCAAGTCCTGGCTCATCCTTCACCAGCAGATACGTGCTCTCACTGATGTTCACCTGTCCGACCTCACCGGACGATTCCATGCGGCTGGCCGTGTTCACCGTATCGCCCCAGATGTCGTAGGCGAACTTCTTCACGCCCACGATGCCGGCCACAACGGGACCGGTATGCACGCCGATGCGGATCTCGAAATAGGGGAGGCCTGCAGCGAGCTTGTGAGCCTTCCCCTCGGCGATGAAGTCGCGGATCTCCAGTGCGGCCCTCACCACATCCAGCGCGTGCGTGGTGTTGGGCGTGGGGAGTCCACCAGCGGCCATGTACGCGTCGCCGATGGTCTTGATCTTCTCGATGCCATGCTTCTCCATGATGCGGTCGAAGGCACTGAAGCACTCGTGGATGTCGGCGACAAGTTCTTTCGCCGTGAGCTTTTCGCTCATGGCCGTGAAGCCCTTGAAGTCGGTGAAGAGCACGGTGACCTGCTCGATCTGCTTGGCATCGGCTTCGCCCTTCGCTTTCAGTTCCCTGGCGACTTCCTCCGGCAGGATGTTCAGGAGCAGCTCCTCGCTTCGCGCCTTCTCCTTGCTGATGCGGTTGCGTTGGATGAAGAACACTCCGGCCAGCAGCACCATGAGCCCGAAGCCACCGATGAACGCATTGCGCTGCAGGTTCCTACGTCGCAGCTCCTCCGCTGCCACGGCATCCTTTTTCTCCTGCTCGGCTTGCAGCAAGGCTTCCTTCTTGTCGTAGTCGTACTGGAATCGCTGGCTCATGATCTCCTGCTTGTTCTCGTCCGCGAGGATGCTGTCGCGAAGGGTGACATACAACTCATGCATTTCCAGCGCGTCGGCATCTCTTCCCATTGCCTTGTGCACCTTGAAGAGCAGGAAGGTGGCGTCGCGGAGTACGGTAACGTCGCCCACATCTCGCGCCAGTTCCAACGCCCGGGTGCCTTCACGGAGGGCTTGGCGCAGGTCGCCTTGCTTGAGGTACGAGGTGCCCATGGCCTCATGACCACCAGTCTCTGCCCACTTCTCGCCGATCTGCTGGCTCACCACCAGGCCTTCCTGGAAATGCACCATGGCGCCTGCGAAGTCGCCACGATCGGAGAGGAGCCTGCCCAAGTTGAACAGGTTGGTGGCCAATGTGGAACTATCGGCCAACTCGCGGCTAACGGCCAGGCTCTTCTCATAGCCCGCCAATGCCAAGGCCGTATCGCCCTGTTCAAGCTGGATGATGGCCATGTTGCCGTAGGCCTCCGACGCGCATTGCTTGTCGCCGATGGCCTCGGCGATCACCACCCTGCGTTGGTAGTAGTCCATGGCGTTCACATAGTCCTCTTGCATGTGGTACATCACGCCGATATTGCCCAAGGCCCGGGCCATGCCCGAGCTATCGCCGAGCGATTCGGTGATCCTCAAGCAGCGCGTGAGGTATTCAATGGCCTGCGCCAGATCGCCCCTTGCCGATACGGCGTTACCCAGGTTGTTCAACGTCACGGACAGGTTACGGTCGTCGTGCAGCGTTTCGAAAACGTGCGCGCTGCGCAGCAAGTAGTGCTCGCTGCTATCGAAGTCGCCCTTGTTCGTGAAACCGCTGGCGATGAGGTCCAAGGCCATTGCCTCGTGCTTCTGCAGGCCATGCGCGGCAGCGAAGGCGGTAAGCTGCCGACCGAACTGGAGCAGGCTGTCCGGGTTCCCCCCGTAAAAGAACCGATGTGCATACTGCTGCAGGGCAGCGAAGCGCACGGTGTCGGGTCGGGAACCGTCGTTCCAGATGGCACGCAACGAGTCGCCGTTGAGGGTAAGGTCTTGGGCAGAGGTGCGCAGGGCGGCGCACACGGTCGCACAGCAGAACAGGAAGCGGAACAGTACTGAACGCGGCATGCACAGGGACGTTGAGGTGATCCGGGTGAAAGTAGGCCAGGCCATCCGGCCACCCAATACCCACAAAGAGTGATCTGGACGATCAGCCGGCTTGCACGAAATACATCTCCATCCCTCCCTTGCCTTTCGCCTGGACTCTTCCACGGGGCGTGAACGTGAGCCCGATCCCGTTCTTCACCAGTGCGTACGTCGCCTCGCTGATGTTCACCTGTCCCACTTCACCGGAGGATTCCATGCGGCTGGCGATATTCACCGTATCGCCCCAGATGTCGTAGGCGAACTTCTTCACGCCCACGATGCCGGCGACGACGGGGCCGGTGTGTATGCCCACGCGCATCTCGAAGGCTGGCTCGCCTTGTGCATCGCGTTCGGCCTTGCGTGCGACCATGAAAACCTGCATTTCGAGCGCCGCTTGGACGACACCCGCTGGAGTTGATGAAGTTGGAACAGGCAATCCACCCGCGCACATGTATGCATCCCCGATGGTTTTGATCTTCTCGATGCCGCGCGCGGTGATGATGCCATCGAAGGCCTTGAAGCAGGTGTTCAGTTCCTCGACGAGTTCTCGCGGAGACAATTTCTCGCTCGCTTCGGTGAAGCCTTTGAAATCGGTGAAGAGGATGGTGACGTTGTCGAAGTGCTTCGCATCGGCGTGGCCTTTGGCCTTCAGCTCTTCGGCGACTTCGTGCGGAAGGATGTTGAGCAGGAGTTCGTCGCTGCGCTTCAATGCCCTTTGCGTTCTGCGGCGTTGGCGATAGCTGATGGCACCGAAGACCACGGCGACCAGTCCGGCGGCGATAAGGATGTTGCGGCGGGCACGCTCCTTCTGCAGGAGGTTCGCAGCGGCTTCGTCTTCCAAGCGGCGCAGTGCGTTCGCTGCGTCCTCCTTGTAGTTGTTCTCGATGCGCTGCAGGTTCGTGGCCGCCGAGGTCAGGTTCATGCTGTCGCGGATCGAGATGTACTCAGCCCGGTGATCGTACGCACTGCGGTAGTCCCCTAGCGCGATGTCTATCGAGTCCATTACCTGGTGGTAGCACTGCTGCGCGAATTTGGAGCGCGGAAAGCCGGGGTCGCGGGCCATCGTGGCTGCGATGGCTTTGGCCTTTTCAGGATGACCGCTATGCAGTTCATGCCAAGCCGACTCCATGATGCACAGTGGACATTCGCTCATTGGGAATAGCCCAAGTTGTTCGTTGGCGGCCGCCATCGCGTTCAGGAGCTCACCGGCCTGATCATGGTGACCGCGTTGCCGTTCGATACCGGCCAACAGGGCAATGGCTTGCGGATAGCCCGTGACATGTTCAAGCAACGAACGCGCCACCTCCAAATGGATGTCCACCGAGTCCGGGTCGCCCAACTGTTGGAATTCAGCGGCCAGGTAGATCTCTCCGCGCAACACCATGGCCGAGTCGCCTGTGCGTGTTCCGGCTCTCACCATCGCTGTTGAATAGGCGACGGACCGGTCCCATTGCTTCACATTATCGAAAGCCTCGGCCATTTCCCGATAGAGATCAGGTACTTGCTCAATGAGTTCTTGTCGCGGATCCAATCGCAGTGCCTCTTCGCGGTAGCCCATTGCCTTGGCCAGATCGCGTTCGCTGGTCATGGTCATCGTAGCGCGCAGGTTCAACAAAGCGAACAGCATGGTGGTATCCTCCCTTGCACGCGCATCGGACAACATGGAGTCCAGTTCAGCCGCATATTGTACTGGGGCACCTGAGCTTCCCATGGAGTAGGCCCTCCACTCCAGTGTGGACATCAAGACCGGCAGCGTGTTCCGCACATAGGGTGAGCGGAGCATGCCTGTGGTGATCCTGTCCAAAGCCAACAGATCGTCCCGATCCATCGCTGGCTTGAGGCTGTCCTCCCAAAGTTTGACCAGTGCGCTGGAATCGGCCGCTGCCGATCGGCGGCCCTCTTCTGCCGGAGCGTTGTGTTGCGCGTCAGTGCAGCCGATCAGGCCGCTAAGCGTGAGGCCGATCGCAAGGCGTATGGTCTTGGCGAGCGTCAATTGTTCGCAGCAAAATACATCTCCATCTCCCCCTTTCCCTTCGCCTGCACCTTTCCGCGCGGCGTGAACGTGAGGCCCGGCTCATTCTTCACCAGCGCGTACGTGGCCTCACTGATGTTCACCTGTCCCACTTCGCCGGATGATTCCATCCTCGACGCCGTGTTCACCGTATCGCCCCAGATGTCGTAGGCGAACTTCTTCACGCCCACGATGCCGGCGACCACGGGGCCGGTATGGATGCCGATGCGGATCTCGAAGTAGGGGAGACCGGCTGCGACTTTCCGCGCTTTGCCTTCTGCGATGAAGTCGCGGATCTCGAAGGCGGCTTGCACCACATCCAGCGCGTGGGTGTTGTTGGGTGTGGGCAATCCGCCTGCGGCCATGTAAGCATCACCGATGGTCTTGATCTTCTCGATGCCATGCTTCTCCATGATGCGGTCGAAGGCGGAGAAGCATTCGTGGATGTCGGCGACAAGTTCCTTCGCCGTGAGCTGTTCGCTCATGGTTGTGAAGCCCTTGAAGTCCGTGAAGAGCACGGTGACGCTCTCGATCTGGCGGGCATCCGCCTCGCCCTTCGCTTTCAATTCCTCAGCCACCTTCTTGGGCAGGATGTTCAGCAACAAGGATTCGCTCCGATCACGCTCCACGCGCAGATCGAGGGTTCGTTGGACCACCTCGCGTTCCAGTTCCGCGTTGCGCTCATACATGGTTCCGAAGGTCATGTATTCGCCTGCCTGCACACGGTAGTCCGCTTCGCTGCCGTGCACATGCACCACCCACCAACGCCCATCCTCCTCCCTGAAAAGGGTCGTGTGGCGGTTGGACATCACGGTGGCATCCGGGCCTTGGCCGATGACCCAGCGTGATTCCCCTTCCACCAAGGCGACCATACCCCAGACCTTCACTTCCGTCCACAGGAACTCGATCGTGAACGGGTCAGGGTATTGTTCCACGCCTTTCTCGTTCATGGCCCGGTACTGCTCGCGGTTCACGGCCCGCTCATGAGACCCTGTGCCGAAGAAGGTGATATCCGGTGCACAGACCGAGAAGCGGCCATCCAGATCGCGGCGCGCGTAGCTCTGCCAGAATACGTCATGCGTCTCCAGCACCTGTTGAACCACCTTCCTATCCCCCATGCATGCGGCGATCGACGAAGTACCTCTCCATTTCCCCCATGCCCTTTGCCTGCACTTTGCCGCGCGACGTGAAGACGAGGCCAGGCACATCCTCCACCCGCGCCAGCAACACCGTGAGGAGTTGAAAAAGGAAGGATCGCATATGCCAAGTGTACAGGTTACCGGACACCCCCGACGTACCCATAACCGGGTATTGTCCGTGGCTTCGCGGCTCCTCTTCTTTGTCTTCGGCGCGACATCAACACCCTACCAACATGCAGTCCACAGCTACCCTTTCTCTCCTGGCCTTCCTGGCCAGCACCACCAACGCGCAATGGAGCACTACACAGATCCCGTACGAACAGGATCAAGCGGGTGGGGCAGGCACCTTCAACAAGGTTTATGTGGTTGGTGGGTTCGACTATTCCGCGAACGCCCAGAACTTCATACAGGAGTACGATCGGCCCACCGGACTGTGGTCAGACGACCCGATGATCCTGGACAATGGCCGCATCAAGGTGGCTTCCGCCATCTGCGGCAACCGGTTGTTGTGCGCCGGTGGTTGGAGCTATCCCTCGCAAGTGGAAGTGGGAGCGGTGGAGATCTACGACCTGGATACCCGGTTGCTCCTCACCGAGGACCAGTTATCGGATCCACGTGTGGAGATCGCCACGGCGGTGGTCGGGGACAAGGTGCTTTTCGCTGGCGGGCAGGATGCCGAATGGAACGGAACGATCTACGACTGTGTCCCATCCAGTGTTGTGGACATTTACGATGCGACCCTTGGCACTTGGTCGGTGGCACAGCTTTCACAAGCGCGTGCTGGGATGGCCTCGGCGGTGCTCAACGGCAAGGCCTATTTCGCTGGAGGCTACCTCGGCAACGGCACGCTGACCGATCGCGTGGACATTTATGATGCGGCGACCGATCAATGGTCCACCGCCACACTTTCGGTAGCTCGTGCATTCTATGGTGGTGGGTTGGCGATCGGTGGCCGGGTGATGTTCGCCGGTGGGATCACCGGTGAATTGGTGTGCACCGATGTTGTCGACATCTACGATCCCGTCCCGGACACATGGTCGACCGCAACATTGAGCAGTCCGCGCGAGGGCGTGCAAGCCGCCACCGTGGGCAACTATGCTGTTTTTGCTGGAGGTGGTTGCGGTGTGGTCGATTGGTACTACACGACCAGTTCCGCCGTCGTTGATATCTACGATGCGGCGAACGACACCTGGTCCACGGCGACCATGAGCAGTGAGCGCATCAACTTCCTCGCAGCCGCCACCGGTAACGAGGTGTTGTTGATCGGCGGATATGACATTTTGAGCGACGTGGTCCCCTTGACGGTGGACGTCTTCACCGATGCCTCGCAGATCGGCATCGCTGAGCCGTTGCAACCGCGCGAGTTGAACGCATGGCCGAACCCGTTCGTGGACAAGCTGAACATCGGCGCACTCGATGCATTGGGCGGCAGCACCGTTGAGGTGTACGACGCGAAAGGCGCGCGCGTGACTTCGGTGCGGATCAAGAATTCATTGGGGATCGACCTCTCATTCTTGAACGACGGCCTCTACGGACTGCGCATTCTGAAAAGCGATGGTACGGGCGTGATCGCCAGCGGATCGGTGATGAAAGCAACGAACTGAGCGGACGTCCGGACCCGTCCGATCGATCCTTCAGCCTGCCAACGTCAAAACCCGGAACATCATGAAAAACCTTCTATGCTTCTTGCTCTCCGGTGCCGCTCTATCCTGCGGCGCCCAATGGAGCACCATCACCCTGGATCCCGGCCGTGTGCAGATCACCGGCATCGGGAATGCCGATCGCGCCATGGCCGTTGGTGGCTTCGATTCGAACTACAACAACTCCTTCGACATTCTCGACTACCACTGGGGCGATGCATCCTACCACGACGACCTCGTCCTGTCAGAAGCCCGGTACAAGATCGCCTGCGCCATCAACGGCAATTTGCTGATCACGGCGGGCGGCATCAACAGCGACTTCGGGACTGCCACGGGCACGGTGGAGATCTTCGACCTGTCGGTGGATCAGCTGGTGGCCAATGCACAGCTATCGCAAGCGCGCCTCGAACTGGGCGCTGCCGCAGTGGGCACCAAGGTCCTCTTCGCCGGTGGCCTCATCGTGAACTGGAACGGTAGCATCTACGAGATCCAGGGAACCTCCGATGTGGTCGACATCTACGATGTGGCAACGGAGACCTGGAGCACCGCAACGCTCAGCCAGGCGCGCGGTGGTCTGGCCGTAGCCGTCTCAGGCACCAAGGCCTTCTTCGCCGGTGGCTACCAAGGCAACAACGTGGCCTCCGACGTCGTGGACATCTACGATGCGGCAACGGACAGCTGGAGCACGGCCACGCTCTCCCAAGCGCGTGCGCCGTTCGGGGGCGGTGCGGCGGTCGGCACCAAGGTGATGTTCGCCGGTGGCACGCAGGCCGGCATCAACCACTCCGATGTGGTGGATATCTACGACATGATCACGCAGCAGTGGAGCACCGCCACACTGTCCGTGGCCCGCTGCGGCGTGCAGGCGGCGGTCACCGGCAGCTACGCCCTTTTCGCCGGGGGCGGCGACGACTCCATGCCCGATTGGTCCTTCCTGAACGCCTACGATGCCGTGGACATCTACAACGCGGCAACCGGCACGTGGAGCACGGCCACCATGAGCGCTGCGCGCATCAACTTCGCCGCTGCGGGCTCCGCCAACAAGGTCTTTCTGTTCGGTGGGGTGGATGAGACCATCAGCAACTTCCCCACCGTGGTGGATGTCTTCACCGATGCCTCGCAGATCGGCATCAACGAGCCATCGCAACCCCGCGACCTGGACGCCTGGCCGAACCCCTTCGTGAGCAAATTGAACATCGGTGCGCTCGACGCTTTGGAGGGCAGCACCGTTGAGGTGTACGATGCGCGCGGAGCGCAAGTCGCCTCCGTGCTGTTGAAGCGTTCATTGGAGATCGACCTGTCGTTCCTCAACGACGGCCTCTACGAACTGCGCGTGTTGAAGAGCGACGGTTCGGGCGTGATCGCCAGCGGGTCGGTGGTGAAGGCGGGCCGGTAGATCCGCGTTGTGCGAGGTTCAAGCCTCCACCAACGACATGCTCGAGTTCACATCCACATAGGCGAAGGTGACCAGGCCGTTCTCGGCCGGTTGCAGGTTGGCATAGACCACCGTGAAGCTGATGTAACGGATGCGCGGCAGCACGTTCGCTTGATCGCTGCCCAATTCGAAGAGCAGTGAAGGGCCGCCGGCATCGTTGAAGGAACTCATGTGCACGCGCACATTGCGCAACCGGGCCGAAGTGATCAACGGACTGCTTGCGTGCCAGCGGAAGTGCAGCACGAAATCGCCCCTGTAATCGGCCGCGATCCCGTTGGAGCTGATCAACGGTTCCTCAACGATCGTGGCGGGCCCGGAGGAAACGAAGTGGAGATCGGTGAGCACCGGTCG
>JBATMK010000091.1:0-8922 GCA_049289815.1 Flavobacteriales bacterium | reverse complement strand
GGGCGCACTGCCCGTGCGGCCGCTGGTGGTGGTGCATTAGGCAGTTCAAAGGCTGTGTCCAGAACCTGACCCGGCAAATGTTGAGAATGCCTTGTCGGTGCGTGGGCCTGGCATCAAGGAGGCTATTCCTTGATCACGATCACTTTCTCCGCAGGATCATGGTCATGGAACAACCATACCGTGTATGGACCTGAAGGACCATCGAGGGAGAAGGTGTATTCTGTGTTGGAAGGGTCCAGTTCCATGCGTTCCACTTCCTGACCCAGTGTGCCGGTTATCACAAGGGTGGCAGGGCCATTGTCTTTCAATGGTCTCAGCGTGAACAATCCCGTTGTTGGGTTCGGGGTCGCTGACCATCCTCTTCCATTGGGCTCTTGCACCGCCATCGGCATGGTGCCGAATACCCGTGCTTGTCCGGCACCGGAACCGTTGGCATCGTTGCCAATGGCTCCAATGTCCAAGGTCTGTGCATTGGGCATGCTCAGGGAAAAACCGGCGTAGTCGAAAGAGGCTTCACCATTCACATCCGTCCAGATCTGTACCCATGCGCTGCCGCTCCATTCGAATATTCTCACATGGCCTGCGTCAGACGAGCCATTGTACGGGGCACCGACAGCCAGCGTATTGGCATCCGGCATGCACACAGCCCGGCCGAACCAATCATCAGCCGCCTCACCATCAAGGTCTGCTCCTTTTTGTATCCAGCCGGTGCCGTTCCAGAGAAATACCCTGACATGCCCGGCACTTGTTCCGTTACCGTCGTTATCCACTGCTCCAATAGCCACCGTGTTCGGATCCGGCATGCTCACCGCGAAACCGGCACCGTCACCTGCTGCTTCCGCATCGAGGTCGATGCCTTTTTGTACCCAGGCACCACCATTCCATTCGAACACCCGTGCATGGCCCGCATCGGTGCCGGTGCCGTCATTCAAAGGAGCTCCAATGGCGATGGTGTTGTCATCGGGCATGCTCACTGCCCTGCCGAACCAATCCCCGGCCGCTTCACCGTCCAGGTCCATCCCCTTTTGCACCCATGCACTGCCGTCCCATGTGTGCACCCTTACGTGTCCCGAGGACGGGCCATTCCCGCCATTGTCGATGGCTCCGATGGCAACCGTGTTGGGGTCAGGCATGCACACAGCAAAGCCCGACATGTCCCAGGCATTTTCTCCGAACAGGTCCGTTCCCTTCTGTATCCAGGCGGAGCCATCCCATGTATATACCCTGGAGTGCCCTTGATCGGGCCCTAAACTGTCATTGCCATATGCCCCAATGGCCAACGTATTCGCGTCAGGCATGCTCACAGAACGGCCCCAAAGATCTTCAGCCGCCACTCCATCAAGGTCCGATCCCTTCTGTTGCCAGACGTTCCCGATCCTGCTGTACACCCGCACGTGCCCTGCATCGCTACCTGCATCGTCGTTCTTCCATGCTCCGACGGCCAATGTGCTGGCATCCGGCATGCTCACCGAAAACCCTGATTCATCCCCAGCCGCTTCGCCATCCACATCCTGTCCAATCTGGGTCCACGTTTGGGCAAGGGCCCCACCAGGAATGAGAAGCATGGCCATGAGCCAGTGTGCGTGAATCCGGGAGAAGACGTTGGTGTTCCGCATAACGATCTCCTTGCCTTGTTCTGCCATGGGGTGAAGTAACGAATGCCGCGATGCGCCCGATCCTCACTTCGACGACTTTCAATGAGGGCGCCTCGAGCAATTGAGCCCTCTGAAATAGGCCGAAGTAGCTCGGTGGTAACAGGTCAAAGTGCGGCGCGTATCTCCTGCAACAGGATCGGTAAGCGGGCCTTCGTTATATCCACCAAGGACATGAACCACGTGGCTTCCGCCTTCACCCGTTCCGCTGCTTCCTCCGCGACCTGTCCATAGCACACCAGCGTGCGCGTGCCGGGGAACTGGTTTTTCAATGCGTTCAGCAGACCCTCGGTGGTGCCATGCTGTGCATACAGCCGCAGGATCACCACATCCACCACCGCTCCCCCTCGCAACGCATGGAGCAATTCGCTCCCCATTATCACGGACAGCACTACTTCATTGCCGCCAGCTTCTTCGAGCATGATGTCCCACCCGTTCCGGTACAGCATGGCCTCATCCACGATCGCAAGGCGGAGCACCCGATCCGGCATTTCCATTCCTGGCGTTGCACTGTTAATCGCACTCGCTGGTTTCCGCTTTGCCATGGTCGGGTATTGAGTGGAGCTAGGCGCGTTGGGACAAGGCATGCTTGTCGAGCTCCGCTCAAAACAAACGCAGAGGCTGAACCAAAAAAATACCCTGAATACGGTATTTTTCGGAAGGCCCCTCCTCCCGAGGTTCGGGCCGTGCAACACGCCGCTGCACCTACGCACAATGCGGCCCCCGGCCGGCGCGCGCTCACGCCCATGGAGATGCGCGTTGTGCGGCATCTCTGCCACCGCGAAGGCGCCACCCTGGCCGAGGTTGCGAAATTGCTCGACATCGAGAAAGGCACGGCGGGGGTGCACCTCCAGAACGCATACAAGAAACTGAAGGTGAAGAACCGCGTGCAGCTCTACGCCCTTGCCGTGAAAATGGGCTGGGTGCCGTGCACCTGTCCCAAGTGTTCGGCGTGATCGTTCCAGCTCCTTGTTGATCCATTGGCGCCACGACTTGATCAAGTCACCGTGCAACTTGATCGTGTTCCGTCACGACTTGATCAAGTCACCGCGCAACTTGATCGTGTTCTGTCACGACTTGATCAAGTCACAGCACAACTTGATCGTGTTCTGTCACGACCTGATCAAGTCACCGCGCAACTTGATCGTGTTCTGTCACGACATGATCAAGTCACCGCGCAACTTGATCGTGTTCTATCACGACTTGATCAAGTCGCCGCGCAACTTGATCGTGTTCGGGCGAGAATGCCTCAGGAAAAGCGTCACGGGCAGGGGTCCGGCGGGCAACCGCAACAAAATGCACCTTCTGAAATGCAGGCTGGGAGCGGGCTGCATCAGGTCCTATGGTGTTCACCATAGGCCATCGGTCCGGGACTTTACGCTATACAAGCCACGACCGCAGGAATAGTCCTGCGGCCAACGCGTAAACCCATGTAACCATGGCATACGTAAAACTTGGCACAGCAGGCCTCCCCGCTACCGGATTGGTAGTCAAGTGTCAGCACGTCCATGATACCATGGCCGGACTGGCGCAGTACCCCACCCCCGTTCCCACGCAGGTGGCCTTCCAAGGCGGTATCACCGCCCTGGCTCTGGCCAACGCAGCGGCGGAGAACGGTGGTAAAGCAGAGCTGCAGGCCCGTCGAACGGCCGAGCGTGCTCTCCTCACGATGTACCGCCTTCGCGCGGCCTACGTGCAGGACGAGTCCGCTGGGGATGCAGACCTCATTTTGCTCACCGGTTTCGAGGTGCGCAAGACGGGGAATCCGTTGGGCGAGCTCAACCGCCCGGCGAACTTGGTAGCAGGTGCCGCAAAGGTTACCGGCCGCATAGCTGCGCGCTGGAAAGCCGTGCGCGGCGCCGATAGCTACCAGGTGTTCCTGAGCACCACCAACGCCCCTTACAAGTGGGAGCTGGTGGGCAACACCACCAAGGCCCGTTTCAATATCGACGGCTTGGTGCGTGGGCAGATCGTGTGGATCGCAGCTACCGCTGTGGGTGCCGCTGGCACCACCAGCCTCAGCGAGCCACTGGAAGCCATGGCAGCAGCCTAAGCTCCCTTACTCAGCGCGACGACCCCGGCCGGAAGGCGGGGGTTGTTGCGTTTTGGGGGGGCGTGCGCAAAGAGACAGCCGAGCGGGTGCGGGGGGGAGGGCGCGGAGCGAGGGGCAAGGTATCATGTCGTCCACGGATACCGTATGGATCATATAGGTTCTAATGGCTATCATCGCAATCTGTGGACTAAGACAAGTCCTTCACAAGTGAACTCTTTTTCATGCTCGAGTGGTTCCTTAAGCACAACGGTTGGATCATAGCACTGCTTGGGGCGATAGGATTCGTGGTTGCGGTCTTTCTCGGCGCTGACCCTGAGTTAATGAGGGCATCCATGTTGATCGCCTTTGTGGTAGTGCTAGGTGTTGTTGGATACGGGTGGCGTGCCTTCCGCTCATATGACAAGAGAAGACCCCCTCCTTTCCCCAAGAGTTTCTGGGGTCTGATCTTCAATCGACTACAACCCATTGAAGGTGTCTCCTACTCGGAACACGTCACGCGCATCACCATTATAGATAGTTATGATAATCCATATAGCCGAGAGAGTGCCGTTAGGATGAAGGAAAGTTTCCAGAAGCTGGATAACGTGTTCATTGACTGTTTTCATTACAGGAAGGATCACGTCGCTAATGAGCAGCGGCTGACCTTAATGAACCTTCTGGACCATACCTCTGGTGTCATCATTCATCGCATCAATGATTTCAAAGAGGTGCCTTGGTTGCATACATGCATCAATGACTGGGCATCTCGCGAATCTCATCTTCCGTGCTTCGTATTGGATCTCAAGCCTACTGCCGAGACAGATGTTGAGACGGCTGACATTTTCATCAACGGGGATAACCGAAATACCTACCATTTTATCAGTGAAGCTGACAGTGACGAACTGCCGTGGCGCTTCCTCACTCGAGCAACCGAAAGAAGTCTTGGTTGGCGCATCCAAGCAACTTGGAACAGGCGCTATGCTTTCGCCACTGCTTTTGCCGTTCTTGCACTTGCCATCGGTAGCCTGCTGATGTTCCGTCGTGCTGGAGACACCATGAACGCAGAAGTGAACGGGTTCAAACAATACGTAGCGTCATCCATAACCAAACAAAGCGACCTGGTCTTTTCCTTGGTTGCAGATACGAATCAGTCATGTGAGGTGGTGCTGAAGGCGATGTCCAACTATGCCCGGCTTGTAACACGTGATTACGCACAGATGATCGGGATGCCGGATAGTGCGGAGAAGCTCGGTGTTTCCATTTGGCGTATCGACTCGATACAAGGCCGCAGAAAGGTTTACCAGCTTGCGTGGGACGACGGAGATAACGACCCGGACCGTAAGATCTGGAACTATGACCCCAGGCACAATATCATAAGTGCCGCGTTCGAAAATCCGAACACGATGATCCTTTGGAGGGATTCGATGAGCGATGGAGAAGCGGCCGCGTGGCCACTGAGCGGTGGAACGGCGCTGGCCACATGGAACGCACGGGCATCAGCGATCGAGTTCACCGCAACGAAGAAACAGGTGCAGTACCTAGTGCGTCACAAGAGCAGTCACCGTGCATTGCTCTGTGGTACAACCGCTCCGACTGATAGCTTGACCAATGATATCTGTGGCGTTTGTATCGTGTCGAAGTTGAAAGACTCGGGCTTTCTCATGGCGCCCGAGTCCAAAGAGGTTCTAACCGCGATCCTGCAATCCACAACTCGGATTCATGAGAAAAGCCAGCCCAATTGCGGCCTCGAGGAATATTTTGAGTCTTCATCTCAGTCAGCGCCTGCTCCAACTGGCCATTGAACACTGAGGTCACCGTTCCTGTTAATCGTACTTGCATCATGCTACACAACGCATTCGCGCCGCATGCACAAGGATCTTTGGCGAGTACACTTCCACACTAACAGTCCTGCCCGTCTTCGTGTTGATCGCACAAGACTTGTCCCGGCGGGCCAGTGGCCCTAAACCGAAGCCCAAGCGTGCATCCGAGCGCGTGCGCAAAGGGACAGCCGAGCGGGTGTGGGGTATTCTATTAGCTTGGTTCCATGCGCCTGTTCGCGGCCTTTTTTATCACCCTTGTCGTCCTTGGTGCCACGTATGTTCTTTGGGCCTATTACCCGAAGTCCCCAGAACAGAACAATGCCAATGAAGACTCCAAAAAGGTAAGCCACAGTATGCCACAGGTAGGGACTCTCTCCGACTTTGGCGTGATGGTCTTCACCGGCATTCTCACCGTTGCCACGGTCATTCAAATTGTATTGTGGGTGAAGTCCAACGAGACGGGGGTGGCGGCCCTTACTGCAGCCAAAGAGGCCAATGAAGAAACCAAGCGAAGCGTTGACGCTTACATCAATGCCGAGCGCCCTATGATTACATGCGAAAGCATGCGATTGGTTTCCACCCCGTGCCCAAAGGGGGCGGATAGCACCACAAAATGGAGTGTTGAATGGAACTTCGGCAACGCGGGGAAAAGCGCCGCGGTCATCACCTCGCGGCGTTCGCGATTGTTCTTTCTGGGTAAGGACGACCCGTTCCCGGATATTACCGAGATAGCCGATGCCAACACGATCTACTGCGCTGAGCCGGTCAGCCCAGAAGTGAGGCCGAACTTTTCGTTTGATGTAACCAAGGAGGGCACCACAAGTCAATTCTGTTCTGTTAGTGACCAGAACAGAGTCGCTTTCATTGGGGAAGTCATTTATGTCGGCATGGGTGGATTGCGGTGGCGCAATCGATTCATGTGTTGGACTGATGACATGCCATATCGCGCCGGTGGAGCGTACGAAAGCGGTCTCTTAGCTGTGGATAACGCCATTAACTGGACCGACGAGGCAGAAGTGATCAAGGTTGTTAACGGCAAGGAAATGGTGACCTGGGTTCCTGTCAACACCATACGACGGTAGGTATGAGCCAGAACCCTGCACCCTAGGTACGCGCTCGGCTTTTTGCCGAGTGCGCTTTTCAACTAAGGGCTCTGCCCCGTCTTGTCGTTAATCGCATAAGACTTGTTCCGGCGTGTCAGAGGCCCTAGACCGAACCGCAAGCGTGGACCCTAGCGCGTGCGCAAAGGGACAGCTGAGCGGGTGCGAGTGTACTTCATTCGCGCATGGTACTTTGTGAAACGATGAAGGACGACAGCAGTTCCAAGTCACGGACATACGCTCCTTTGATCTATGTCGAGGTTTTCGTCGTCACCGTCTGCACTTCGATCTGTTCAATAGTAGCGAGTGCCACCTTCCCATCGGCTCCGAATGTGTCAACAACTGTAGGGTCAGGATTAGGCGGAGTCATTGGGCTAGGGCTGTACAGGATTCTGTTAAATAACCAGCGCGGTGTAATTAGCCGTCTTCAGGCGCTGGGAAGGATATTCCTTAGTCTCGCTCAGGTAGTCGTGATTTTTGGCACCTTGATTTACGTTGGGTGGGTGTATCGCATGGAGTGGCTGTGGTTCGGTGGTTGGTTCCTGGCTCTGATGGTGGGATCACAGCTGCTCCCATATGCTTATGAAGAGTTCGATACAGCCTTTCTTGAACCCAGCAGGCGGAGAAGACGAGAGCGACAAGAAGCGAGGTTGATAGAGATACGAGCTGCGGCCGAAGAGCGAAAGAAGTTTCTCGCAACAATGACCTTTGATGAACAATGGGAGTACTGGGAACAGAATCGCAACAACGAGGGTTGAGATACAGATTAGAGCCCGACGCCTCCTAGTGCAGACGCACTCGCCAAAGGCAAGCGCGAAGATGCGGCCAACCGTACAGGTGTGTGGGTATGCCCTCACTACAGCCGAGCCAGTTCGTATGCACCCGAGCGCGTACAACGCGTGCAAAGAGACAGCCGAGCGGGTGCGGGGGTGCTGCTAGGCTCTGAGCGAAATGCCTAATCCCGCACAGTGGTCGATATAATTCTGCGCTTCCTTCTCAATCACCTTGTAAACATGTGGCTTGTTGGCCCGCAGGTCCATCAAAAAAAGAAGGTCACGCACCATCCCATCCGAGCCGAACACCGCACCCTTGCCAGCATTAAGGAACTCAGATGCCAGCGCCTCAAAGCCGTTCGCGTGAAGCTTGGCCTCGACAGCATGGTACAGCCGACCAAAGTCCTCCATGCAGTAAAGCTAGAATCCTTGAGAACCCGAGCGCGTGCACAGAGACAGCCGAGCGGGTGCAGGGTACGCGCGCCTGCGCAAAGGGGCAGCCGACCGGGTGCGGAGAATCGGACGTGTCTCGCCGCCTTATGGAAGTGGTGATGAGGGACCAGTCTCTGATACTGGTGCGTTCACCCTCAGTTTGATATATAAGGATTTGTTCGTTTTAAAGGGTCGTGGATAAATCCGCTCGCCATTGGCATCGTAGCCAGATAGCTTACCCCGAAAGTGTCGCAGTTCCATTTCCTTTATGGACGAGACCCAGAACTCATGGTCGATGAATTTAGGATCGGTCACTTCTTCATCCCTTGCGACAGCTAGATAGTTCCGAAAACGCACGGGACTCGTGTCCGGGCCAAAGGTTTGAGTAGTCACGACAGTAGTTGCTGAGGGTCGATTACTTCTTGGCTCCGCATCCAATGCGAGTTGATCGGCATTGAACATGAATTGATCATTGGGATGCAACTTGAACTTCGCCTGGTCCAAGTATGAACGTGGGGGAATAAAGGCAACGCGCTCTGCACGTTTTGAAAAGGAAGTCGTGGCCACACTGGCGTTCCCCAAAGTGCTGGTGATACGCATTGGTCTAGTCCAGCCCCAATCGAATGTTTGGAGGCCAACGCTCTGCATCGCGATCGTAGAGTTCGACTCGCTCACCAGTTCGTCGACCCAATAGTCATACTTCGCACCGTTATGGATGAAGGACGAACGTTTCCAATCGATGTACAATGGTCTGCTGCTTGTATTGTACACCGAAAAGGCCATCACTCCCTGTGAAGCATAGAAGCTGTACGACACAACCACGCTGTCAGCCTCAAAGACCCATTGCTCAGGTGCAAGGCTCTTCGGCATCGCATCTGTGTTGAACACCTGGATCCGCTCCGTTGCGCACCCAACATTCAGCAATAGTGCAACAGCAACGACTTGAGATTTCATGCTTTGCAATATAGACCTCAGCGTGCGTGCAAGGAGACAGCCGAGCGGATGCGGGGATTTTTACATCTGGCCGTAATGCACGCGTACCAGACGGCAGCCATTACCCGAGCTAAGGACGCAGTCGTACCACTTCTGGGTCACATCCAAGATCATGACGGA
>JBATMK010000090.1:0-37335 GCA_049289815.1 Flavobacteriales bacterium | reverse complement strand
GCCTGGTACTTCCTGCGACGACGGTGACACAACCACCGGTGATGATGTGTATGGCAACAACTGTGTTTGCGCCGGCCTGCTCATCGATTGCGAGAACGTCCCCGGCGGTCCCGCGCTGCCGACAACGCCTTGCGATGACAATGATCCAAACACGATCAACGATACCTGGAGCGCCATCTGCACGTGCGAAGGCTCCAGCGGGATCGGTGAAGCCGGATCCATCACCGGGTTCTCTGTTTTCCCGAACCCAACGCGTGATGCTGTGACACTGACCATTTCGACCACGTATGGTGCGCCGACGAGCATCCTGCTTCGCGATGCAGTTGGCCGGATCGTTTACGGGAAGGACCTCGGCACCGTGGGCGGCGAGCGCATGGAGATCATCGATATGAGTGCATTGGCGCGTGGTGTTTATACGGTGCAAGTGATGCATGGCACATCCGCGAGCATCATGCTTATCGCCAAGTTCTGAGCACAGGAGCGCTTTCCCTGCGTATTCCCGGGTATTTCGGTACCATCATGGCAGGTACGGGCAAGTGGCTTAACGTTCCCAGCACATGCAGGCCACGCATACCGTTCTATTTCGCGGCGTGCAATGAAACGGCCCGTTGATATCCTCGTCCTCAGCGATCTCCACCTGGGCACCTTCGGTTGCCGCGCTTCTGAACTACTTGCCTACCTCGGATCCGTAAAGCCCAAAACGGTTGTCCTCAATGGGGACATCATCGACATCTGGGCGTTCAAGAAGAGCTACTTCCCCAAGGAGCACATGCGTGTGGTGAAGAAGCTGTTGAAGTGGAGCGGCAAATTGCCGGTGTACTATCTCACCGGGAACCACGATGAGGCGCTGCGGCGTTACAGTCCGGCAAGGCTCGGCAAACTGCAGTTGCTGGACCAGTTGGTGCTGAACATCAACGGGCGCAGCCACTGGTTCTTCCACGGCGACATCTACGACGCCACAATGAAGAAGGCCAAGTGGCTGGCCAAGCTCGGTGGCTTCGGTTATGATCTGCTGATCCGCATCAACCACGTGGTGAACGTGATGCTGCTCTTTTTCGGGAAGCCCCGCATGAGCTTCAGCAAGAAGGTGAAGGACAGCATCAAGCGCGCCGTGAGCTTCATCAGCGACTTTGAGCAGACCATGGCCGAGATCGCGATCCACGATGGGCATGCTGCGGTGGTGTGCGGCCACATCCACCAACCGCGGATCGGAAAGGTGACCACGCTCAAAGGCACCATCGACTACATGAACTCAGGCGATTGGATCGAGAACATGACCGCGCTGGAATGCAACGATGGAGAGTGGTCGCTGTACGTCCATGAGCTGCACGCCAAGCCGGAGACTTCCACGGCACGCAATGCTGAAGCCGTCCCGGTCTTTCCGTAGCTCACCGCCAACACAGTACTGATGTTTCTCGTCCCGTTCACGGGAGCTGTGCCGTGCGCACCGCCGTGGGCACCGAACCACCGACATTGATCAGGATGATGTCCCGATCGTTGCCCGTACCCGTGTACTTCACCGCGCCGTCCAAGTTGGTATCGGTACGCGTGTAGACAGCGTTCAAGGTCTGGGTCGGTATGGTCCCGCCGATCGCCGCAAGGATCGGATCACGGTCGTTGTTCGAACCGGCATAGGCCAATATCCCGTTTCCCGTTACATCGCCGGCCCAGAGCACCTGTTTTGTTCCCACCGTCTTGCGCGCACCGCTCCCATATGTGGATGTTCCTGTTGTTGTGAAGTCGATGACCACTGATGTGCTCCCCAGGGCGACCTGTCCGGCTGTCATTGCCCCCAAATGGTTGCGGTGCAGCACGGCCACCGCATAGTTGCCAGCTGTCAGGCCAAAGGCCACGGGTGAAATTCCATCGATGTCGACCACATCACCATCGCGCTGTACCAATGCGCTGCGCGTGGCCACCACCTGCTGCAGGCCGGTGCCATTGTGCAATTCCAACAATACCCAGTCCACCACCGCGTTGCTGCCCTGTACCGCCAGGATGGACGGAGCGATGGTTTCCCCGCCACCGTTGACATGGTCATAGCCCAGTGCGGTGTAAGGTTCCGTCAGCGGCACCAACCCGCCAATGCGCAATGCATCGTTCATCAGGTTCGTACTGCTCACGAAGGGGCCCTCCAGGAACACTTTCGCGCTGATCCGTACACCGGCCAACGTGCCCGCGCACACGCAGTTCGCGCCGATGACATCGTTCAGTGTAAGGGCATTGCCATCGTTGCAGGCGCTGCCGACCGTGCCGTTCAGTTGCGGGCACAGGTCGGTGTTGTTGGCCACGTAACCGTTCGGGGCCGCGCAGGCAGTGGTGCTGTTGGCGGGGTCGCCCAAGCCATCGCCATCGCTGTCGTTGTAGAACGTTGTGGCCGCGCTTAACGTCAAGTTGGTACCGTTGTCCGTGGCGTATGCCAAAGGCGAATTCCCGACAACGCGCACACGGTAGCCCGTGCCCGGCGCCGTGCCGGCCGGGATGGTTGCGGCGATCGTGCCCGCAACCGTAGCGGTGAGCGAACCGATGTTCACGGGGGTCGCGAAGCTGCCTGCCGCATTGCTCAGTTGTGCGGTGAAAACATTGCCCGACTGGAAGGTGCTGTTGAGCGTGAACGCCACGCTGAGACCTGCTCCCGGACAGATGGGGCCGTTGATGGTGCCGGTGACGATCGGTGATACGGCGTGCAAGCGCACCAGCATTCCACGTGTGGTGCCATTGAACGATGTGAAGCCTCCGCCCACGACCACCTTCCCATCCGCCTGCACTGCGATCGCACGTACCACGTCGCTGGCACCCGTGCCGATATTGAAGGTATTGTCCACCGTTCCGTTCGCATTGAGGCGCGCGATCCGATTACGCGCGTTGCCGTTGTACAAGGTGAAGAGGCCACCGATCAGGATCTTCCCATCGGGCTGGATGGCGGTGGTGTGCACGATCGAATTCGCGCCGCTGCCGATATTGAAACCGGTATCGAGCGCACCGCTCGCCAGGAGGCGCCCCAGCCGTGTGGTGAGCGTGCCGTTGTACATGGTGAACGATCCCGCGATGAGGATCTTCCCATCGGACTGCACGCTGATGGAGCGGACCACAGCACTGGTGCCGGCCCCTCCTTGGAAGCCGAGGTCCTTCACGCCGTTCGTTTCCACCCGGGCGATGTACATGGGTGTGGTGCCGTGATACGTGGTGAAATAGCCCCCGGAAAGGACGCGGCCATCGGGCTGTATTGCGTTCATCAACGTGGTGCCGTTGGGGCCGGGATCCACATCGAAGGTGTTGTCGATGCTCCCGTCGGTATTGAGCCTGGCGATGTTCGCCGTGAAGCCACTGACCACTGCTACCGCCGCCCCTCCGATGATGATCTTCCCATCGCTCTGCAGGGCGATCGCATTGATGCCGCCCAGCACGCCGGGCGAACTGAATGTGGCGTCCAAGGCGCCGGTAGTGGTAAGCCGGACAAGTCCGGGCATAGCCACACCGTTGTACGCGCTGAAGCCCCCGCCTACCAGGATCTTTCCGTCCGGTTGGACCACGATCGCCTGTACGGCATTGTCGAACCCGGAGCCGGTGGACAGGGTATTGTCCAGGGAGCCGTCGCTGTTCAATCGCGCGATGCTGCCTTTGGCCACACCGTTGTATTCGGTGAAGTAGCCGCCGATCAGCAGCTTGCCGTTGCTCTGCACGGCGATGGCGTTCACGATATCGTCAGCTCCGGTGCCCGTGGCAAAGGCGGCATCGACACTGCCCCCCTGTGCCGATGCACCGATCGGCAAAAGGATGCCGCATAACAGGGCAAACAATGGGGCGCACTTTCTGAAGGAGTTCATTGGATGGGGGAAGGCCGCCAAAAGTCACCGCCCGATACAACCACCATGTGTGCCCACCGTTGCCATCGCGGTGCTTGCTCGTTAAGGGTAGGTATCCGGGCGCTCGAAAGATGCCCTATCCTCTCAACGGGACGATCCCCATACAAGGGATGAACCCCGGCCGAGCGAGTATGGGTCAAGGAGACCGTTCAGCGGGACGCTAGGGGCCTCCTTGTTGAGCCAAAGACGTAGCCCCTCTCACGCAAAAAGCCCCGCATGTCGCGGGGCCTTGTGGGACGTACTGGATTCGAACCAGTGACCTCGTGCGTGTGAAGCACGCGCTCTGAACCAGCTGAGCTAACATCCCGGAGTGGAGGCAACTGGATTCGAACCAGTGACCCTCTGCTTGTAAGGCAGATGCTCTGAACCAGCTGAGCTATGCCTCCGATGTAAAGAACCTATCCTCCTGCGGACCTGACCGGCACGAAAAGGGCTGCGAATATAGATGCCTCTTTCAAAGCACCTCGGCCACCACGAAGACGCTCCCGGTCACCAGCACCAGGTCGGCCGATCGTGCACGGCCGCGGGCCGCTGAGAAGGCAGCAGCAACGCCCGGATAGGCCGAACCAGCAAGGCCGAACGCCGCAGCCTGCTCCTGGAGCTCCGCAACATCCAAACCCCTTGGAATGTCCGCCTTGCAGAAGTAATAGGTGGCTGTCTTCGGCAATTCCGCCAGGAACCGGCCCAGATCCTTGTCGCCCACGCAGCCGAGCACGAGGTGCAGGTGCGCATGTGGGGTGCGGGTCAGTTGCTCTTTTACCGCCCGGAGGCCGTCGGCATTGTGGCCCACATCCACGATCGTAAGGGGTGCATGGGCGATGGTTTCCCAGCGACCGCGCAGGCCGGTGTTGCGTATGGTGTTCGCAAGGCCTTTGGCTATGGCTTCTTGCGCGATGGTCCAACCCTTCGCCTTCAGATGCGCGATCGTTCCCAGTACCGAGCGTGCATTGCGTTCTTGATGTGTGCCTTGTAGTTCAATGGGGTAGGGAAGAGAAGCGGTGTGATCCACGAACGTGATCGGTGCTTCCTCCATTGATGCCTTTTGCCGGAAAACTTCGGCAACGGCTCCTGCGGCTTCGCCCACCACCACGGGGACCCCGGGCTTGATGATCCCGGCTTTTTCACCCGCGATCGCTTCCAATGAAGCACCGAGCAGGTCGGCATGGTCCCAGCCGATGTTGGTGATCACGGATACCTCTGGTTTCACGACGTTGGTGCTGTCCAGCCTTCCGCCCAATCCCGTTTCGATCACAGCAATGTCCACGTTCTCCTTCCTGAAGTGATCGAAGGCCAGCGCCACGGTCCACTCGAAGAAGCTGGGCCTGATCACATCAAAGGCTTCGCGGTATGTCTCGACGAACGCAACCACGCCTTCCTCCGTGATCATCACACCATCCACCCGCACGCGCTCACGGAAGTCCTTCAGGTGAGGCGATGTGTAGAGCCCGGTCCTGAACCCGGCTTCCTGCAACACGCTCGCCAGCATGTGGCTGGTGCTGCCCTTGCCATTGGTACCGGCAATGTGCACGCAACGCAAGCCCTGCTCCGGATGGCCGAGCAGCTCCATCAGTACATGCGTGTTGTCGAGGTTGGCCTTGTATGCCGCCTTGCCGATGCGGTGGAACATCGGCAGTTGCTCGTATAGGTACGCCAGGGTGGTGGCGTAGGTCATGCTGGTCAGTTCAGTTCGAACCGGAACGTCATCTCACCGCGTTGCTCTGCGGCCGCTTGCGGGTTGGGCGTGAAGGCCGCAGTGAGCGCCATTTTGCGCGCAAGATCGAAGAGCGCCGTACTGGTGGTATTGCTCTTGGTGAGGTTCGGTGTGGTGCGGATCACTTTGCCTTGGCGGTCTACGAAAACGTTAAGTACCACCTTACCGCTCTCGGTCGGCTTCTGCGACAGGTCCGGCTTCCGGCTCATGCCGCGCCCGGCCAGGCTCCAATCGCCTCCTGGACCCAAGCCCCCGTGTCCTGGGCCGCCACCACCACCGTTCGGGTCACCACCGGGCACACCTTGATTACCGGGTGTGTTCGAATTGCCATCGCCGCCGTTCCCGGTCTGTCCGCTACTGTTTCCCTTGTTGTTCCACGCGTTCATCGCGTTCTGGAACCCTTTGCTCACCGTGGGTTCGGTGATCTTCGGCGGTGTCTTCTTCGGTGGCTTTACGGTGGGTGTTTCGCTTGCGGGCTTTTCCGGGTCTTTCACCGGAACATTGATCGGCTCGCCGTTCTCTTCCGCGATCACATCGCCTTGGTTCGTTTCAACCGGTGTGCTTTCCTGCGGAGTGCCGGATGAACCCGCATCCATCTCCTCCGTTTCGCCCATGCCCAGATCGCTGTATCCCAGATCGGCCAGGCCGAGTTCCATTCCTGCGCCACCGCCCATGGGCAAGGGCGGGTCCGGTACCTGGATCGTCATCCACATGAGCAACAACGCCAGCAACGCATGCACCACGATGCTCGTGGTCATCGCAGCGCGACGGCGAGGGGCGAGGTCGATGGTGGAGTTCATGGTGAGGGGCTGTACCGGTCTTCCGCTCAATGGTTCATCCTGCGTTCTTGGTGGCCAGGATCATCTTCACCTTTATTTCCGTGCCAACTTGCAACACGTCCACCAGATCTTGCATGGTAAGTGATTTGTCCAGACGGAGAACGATGGTCGGTTTTTCCAAGCCTTTGGTGGCATCCAACAACGCCCCCTTGAGGTCGGCCACCGGAACGGGGTTTTTGTCGATGTAGTACTGGTGATCGGCAGTGACCTGTAGAAGCACCTGCTGGATGTCGAGTGTTTGGCTCTGCTTGCTTTCGGGAAGCAGCAACTTGATCACACTGGGGTTCACCAACGTGCTTACGATCAGGAAGAAGAGCAAGAGCATGAACATGATGTCGTTCAGGCTCTCGACAGCCACTTCGGCGTGCTCGCGATGTCGGCGGCGCAATTTCATGGCTCAGCTCTTTGGTGGTTCGTGCAGCATGTCCATGAACTCCATGCCGGTCTGCGACATTCGGGCCGCAACACGATCCGCCATTGAGTTGAGAATGTGGTACGCCGTGAAGGAGACGATGCCCACGATAAGTCCAGCGCCGGAAGTCACCAACTTCTGGTACAAGCCTTCAGCAATGCCGCCGATGCTCATGTTATCCGTGAGCGAGATGCGGTAGAAGATGTTGATCACACCGATGATGGTACCGATGAAGCCCATCATGGGCGCCAGTTTGCTGAAGAGGCTCAAGGTGCCGACGTTGCGTTCGAGCTTGCTCATTTCCACCTCCGCGGCGTTCTGCATGGCGCTCTCAATGTCCTCCATCGGGCTGCCGAACCGGCTCACACCTTTACCTACCACATGCGCGATCGGCGAGCGGCTGCTGCTGCACAGGTTCTTCGCGCTGTCGATCTTGTTGTCGTGGACGTAGTCGCGCACTTTGGCCATGAAATCGTTGTCGAGCTTAAGCGCTGCCCGCATGGCCATGATCCGCTCGATGAGGATGTACACCGTGAACAGCGACATCAGCGCCAATGGCCCCATGATGTACCACCCGCCGTATTGGATCAGTTGCCAGACGCTCAGGGCATTCTGTGGGGTGGCCGGTTCGTTGGCGATGGCATTGAGCACCTGGCGGGCGCTGTCGGTGCCGAGTTGGAGAAGGGGGATGTACATGTTGTGGTTCCGGTTGAAGCGTAACGGAGAAGTGCTCCGGGAAATTTTTCAGGTAAGCTGTTCCAAGGCGATCTCGAAGGCCCTTTGGGTGATGCCGGTCTTCTCGCTGCCACGATCGTGCACCTTGTCGAGGGCATTGCTGATCGTCCGGCTCACATCGGCGAAGATGGCCTGGTCGGTGAGGACGGCGCCGTCCAGCATGCAATAGGCAAAGACCCGCGCCATGCCGCAGTTGGCGATGAAGTCGGGGATCACCGCCACCGTACCATCGGCGTGCTCGGCGATGGGCCCGTAGAAGATCTCCTTATCGGCGAAGGGCACGTTGGCCCCGCTGCCGATCACTTCAAGCCCCACGGCTTTCATGCGGTCCACCTGATCGCGGGTGACGAGCTTGCTGGCGGCGCAAGGCACGAAGATGTCCACGGGCATATCCCAGATCAGTCGTTCCACTTCGTCGAAGGACCGCACGCCATCGGCCGTGAGCGTGTTGTCCTCTTTGTTGATGAAGAGGTCGTGGATCTGCTGCTGGCCCAAGCCATCGCTCGATAGCAACCCACCCTTGCGGTCCAGGATGCCCACGATGCCCACACCCATGCGGCTGAGGTAATAGGCTGCGGCGCTCGCCACGTTGCCCCAGCCTTGGATGATCGCGCGCTTGCCTTGCACCTTCCCTCCCCAGATTCGGTAGTAGTGCCGGATGCTCTCCGCCACACCGTAGCCCGTGATCATGTCCGCCACCGCGTAGCGCCCGATCATGGGAGTGAAGGCGGGATCCTCGATCATCTTGCTCACACCGCTGCGCAACTGGCCGAGCTGCCGCACTTTGGCGCCTTGGTTCGGCGCGTGGTGGCCGTTCACCACGCCCTCTTGCGGATGCCACAAGCCATAGTGCTCTGTCATCGGGATGACCTCGTGCAACTCGTCCACGTTCAGGTCGCCACCGGTTCCGTAGTAGGTCTTCAGCAAGGGGATCACCGCTCGGTACCAGCGGCGCAACACATCCCGTTTGCGTGCATCGTGCGGGTCGAAGTCGATGCCGCTCTTGGCACCACCGATCGGCGGGCCGCTCACGGTGAACTTCACTTCCATCGTCTTGGCCAGGCTTTCCACTTCCGAACGGTCCAGGCCTTTGCGCATGCGCGTTCCGCCACCTGCCGCACCGCCCCGTAAGCTGTTGATCACCACCCAGCCTTTCGCACCTGTGGGTGGATCGTTCCACTCGAAGACGATCTCGGGGCTGCGCTGTTCGAAGACGTGCAGCAATTCTTTCATCGCGCTGCTTGTCATGCTCGGGGCTTCAGGCATACGGCGAAAGTACCGGGGCACTTCCCGGCGCCCGATCACCCTTCGACCAATTTCTACTGACAAGGTGTTAATTGGGCAGGTAGACCGCGCCCCCGATGCTGTCGCGCGAGGCGCCTGTTACACTGCCCAATGCGTTGGTCTCGCCGATGTAGCGCTTCAGTCCTAGGAAAGCGAAGATCAACGCTTCCTTGAAGTCGATGATCCGGTGCTCCGGCACCACGACTTCCGTGGAAGTGAGCGCGCGGATGCGTTCCATCAGGAAGCCATTGTGGGCGCCACCGCCCGTCACAAGAACGCGCTGTGCTTTGCGCTGATCGAGATGTGTGGCGATCTGTTGTGCCACGTGCTCCACGCAGGTGCGCATGCGGTCGGCCAAAGGGATCGCCGGATCTTGCAGCAAAGGCAGCATGTCACTCTCGAAGAGTTCCCGTCCCAACGAGCGAGGTACTTCCCGGTGGACGAATGGCATCGCGTTCAGAGAAGTGAGCAATGCAGCATTCATCGAACCGCCAGCGGCCAGCCGGCCGTCGGCATCGTGATCCTTGCCCGATTCATTGGCCAATGCGTTCAATGCTTGATTGCATGTGCACACGTCGTAACCGGCCACGCTCTTCCCAGAATGGAACGACACATTGGCGATACCACCGAGGTTAAGGAACGCATCGAAGCCCGGAAAGAGCTCTCGCTCACCGAACGGCACCAAGGGAGCTCCTTGTCCCCCCAATGCCATGTCCTTGGTCCGGAAGTCCACAACGGTCGGCAAGCCGGTGATCGCAGCGATCTGTGCGCCGCAACCGATCTGCATGGTGAAGCCCGATCCAGGTTGATGGAAAATGGTGTGGCCGTGCGAGGCAATGAGTTCAGCGGATCCGTGCTCGGCCAAGAAACGTTCGGCCTCGTTGCCGATGAGGGCTCCCAGGTCCCGGTGGAGCCGCGCGAGTTCGAAGGCGCTGCCGTTCGCTGCGTTCAGAAGACGCTCTTTCCAGAACGAAGGGAACGGTACCGTTCCAGCCGCGTTGATGGTAAATGTCCATCGGTCACTGGTTCCATCAAAGGAGCACAGCGCCAGGTCGATCCCGTCAAGGGAACTGCCGCTCATGATGCCGAGCACGGTGCGCAGGCTTGAATTCGCCATGGGATCCGGGCGAATGTACCCGCGCGGATCCGCGATACACCTTTTGGCCAACGGCTACATTTGGCTTCCTTCCTACGACCCCTGAACCGATGCAAGAGACCGCCACGCTCTCCGGAATGAACTTCGACCTGACCGAAGAACAGTTAGCTGTACGCGACGCCGCGCGCGACTTCGCGCAGAACGTGCTGAAACCCGGTGTCATCGAACGCGACCGCGAACAGAAGTTCCCCACGGCGGAGATCAAGCAGTTGGGAGAGCTCGGCTTCCTTGGAATGATGGTGGACCATAAGTATGGTGGAGGCGGGATGGATGCTGTGAGCTACGTGCTGGCCATGGAAGAGATCAGTAAAGTGGATGCGAGCTGCTCGGTGGTGATGAGCGTGAACAACAGCCTGGTGTGCTGGGGGCTGGAAACCTTCGGCAACGAAGAACAGAAGATGAAGTACCTGGTGCCGTTGGCGAAAGGGGAGAAGATCGGCGCCTTCTGCCTGAGCGAACCGGAAGCGGGCAGTGATGCCACGAGCCAACGCACCACTGCGATCGATATGGGCGACCACTATCTGGTGAACGGCACGAAGAACTGGATCACCAACGGCGGCACGGCCAGCACCTACCTCGTGATGGCGCAGACAGACGCAGCCAAAGGCCACAAGGGCATCAATTGCTTGATCGTGGAGAAGGGCATGCCCGGGTTCGTTGTCGGCGCCAAGGAGGACAAGCTGGGCATCCGTGGTAGCGATACGCACACGCTGATGTTCCAGGATGTGAAAGTGCCCAAGGCGAACCGCATCGGCGAGGATGGCTTCGGATTCAAATTCGCGATGAAAACCTTGGCGGGCGGGCGGATCGGCATCGCCTCACAAGCATTGGGGATCGCAAGCGGTGCTTTCGAACTGGCCGTGGCGTACAGCAAGGAACGGAAAGCGTTCGGAAAGATGATCAGCGAGCACCAGGCCATCCAGTTCAAGCTGGCCGATATGGCCACGGAGATCGAGGCTGCGCGATTGCTTTGCCTCAAGGCCGCTTGGCTGAAAGACCAGCACCTCGATTACGCGCAGGCCAGTTCAATGGCCAAATTGTTCGCCAGTGAGGTGGCCATGCGCCATACGGTGGAAGCGGTGCAGATCCACGGTGGCTACGGTTACGTGAAGGAGTACCATGTGGAACGCTTGATGCGCGACGCCAAGATCACGCAGATCTACGAGGGCACCAGCGAGGTGCAACGGATCGTGATCGGGCGCAGTGTGCTGGCCTGACCGATGTCCGTAGAGTGGATGGACGTTGTCATGGTGAGCCCGTCGAACCATGACAAACCGGTCAGAGCGCTGGTACGATCGTTTCCAATTTGATCCCACGCGATCCTTTCACAAGGATCAGATGGTGCTTCAACGGGTTGGAACGTGCATGCGAGAGCGCATCTTCGACGTTCTTGAAACGCACTTGACGATCGCTTTCCGTTCTGCCGAACTCCGTCCCGATAAGCCAGGCATTCAGGTTCAGTTCGGCCAATAGCGCGACGATCGCTTGGTGCTCATCCCCGCTTGCCGCACCGAGTTCAAGCATATCGCCGAGGATGGCCAGCTTGGGGTGATCGCTGTGCATGGCGGCAAAATTCCGCAGCGCCACCTGCATGCTGCTGGGGTTGGCGTTGTAAGCGTCGAGCACGAGCTGATTGCGTCCGGTGTCTTTGAACTGGCTCCGATTGTTGCCGGGCGAGTAAGCCTCGAGCGCGGCGGCGATCGTCTTCTCCGGCACCCCGAAATGAAGACCGATCGACACTGCCGCCAAGGCGTTCGGCAGGTTGTAGTCCCCGACCAATCGTGTGTGCACCCGTTGCTCTGCTGATCCCTTCGCGCTGAAGGTGAAACCGAGGAACGGCCCAACGTGCATTGCGCGTCCAACGACATCGGCGCCGGTCCAAGTCCCGTAACTCATCCGCATACCCGCATCGATTTTGCTCATCAACAGGTCATCATCGGCGTTCACGAAGAGCTCACCGCCCTGCGCTTGGATGAAGGCATACAACTCGGTCTTCGCGGTGATCACACCCTCGTAGGTCCCGAACCCTTCCAAATGTGCCTTGCCGATGTTGGTGATCAACCCATGTGTCGGCTCAGCGATGCGCACCAATGCCGCAATGTCGCCGATGTGGTTCGCGCCCATTTCGATGATCGCGTATCGATGGTCGTTGCCCAACCTCAGCAACGTCAGCGGCACGCCGATGTGGTTGTTGAGATTCCCCATGGTAGCCAGCGTTGGAGCGTGTGCGTTCAACACGGCATGTACCAGTTCCTTTGTCGTGGTCTTGCCGTTCGTGCCTGTGATCGCGATGATGGGGATGGAGAATTGCCGACGATGATGCCGGCCGAGATCCTGTAGCGCTACCAACACGTCAGGCACCACCAGGAAATGCTCATCCGTTGCCACGACCGGATCATCCACAACGGCATACCGGCATCCTTCTTCCACTGCTTTTCCGGCAAAGGCATTGGCGTTGAAGTTGGGTCCTTTCAATGCGAAGAACATCCCACCATCGACCAGTTGGCGTGTGTCCGTGCAGGCGCCTGTACACTCAAGAAAGCGCTGGTGCAGTTCTGGTGTGCCGATCATGGTCCAAATGAAAAGCCCCCCGGTGTTCCGAGGGGCTTTCCGAAAAGGGTTGTGCTGACGATCGCCGGTTACTTCTGCAGTTTGCTACGGCGCTTCTCATCGCCCATTCCCACGGGGCTGCCCACGCGTGTCATGGCGCAGCGGAAGCCGATGGTGCAGGTGCTCTGGCGTTCGTCCAGGTAGCGACGGGTGCCGGGGTTCGCATAGTAGATACGGTCGGCCCAGCTTGCGCCCTTGTATACGCGTGCCCTGTCGTTCACCAAGGTGGTCTTGCCCCAGTCATACATGGCGTTGCCTTCGTAAGCCGGATCCTCGTAGAAGATGCTGCTCTCCACGTCGCCATCGGTGAAGTTGATGTTGTCGCTCTGGCGGTAGTTCCGGCGGTCGATGTTCTCTTCCACCGTCACGTTCCGCTGGCGGATGTCGCCCGGTTGATCGGCTTGGTAATCGCTGATGGCGCTCAACAGTTTCGGGCAGATCTCCAGGTCCTTGCTCTTGATCAGGTCGATCATGTCCTGCACACGTTGCATCGCCGCATCACTCTTGCGCGTGTTGTTGAACTCGATGCTCTGTTCGGTCATGGTGAGCAATTCATCGATCAGCGCACCTTCTTCAGGTGTGGCGCGGCCGCTCATCTCACGCTGGAACTCGGTGAGGTGGTACTTGATGCCGTCCACATCGTACACCACGATATCGTGCTTTTCCTGGATGGCACCATCGCTGTTCAGCACCTTCGTCTTGAAGACGTTGCCGCGGAAAGGACGGAAATCATCCTTGTCCTCTGGGCTCAGCGGACGATATACGTCCATCACCCACTCACTCACGTTGCCCGCCATATTGTACAGCCCATAATCATTGGGCCAGTAACTGAACACCGGTGTGGTGATATCGCCATTGTCGTTCAGGCTGCCGGCTACACCCATGTAGTCGCCCCGGCCGCGCATGAAGTTGCCACGGAAGTCACCGTAGAACGCGCCGCCTTTTTTACGGCTGTCATAACGCACCCAGTGACCGTTCCAAGGGTAGATGCGGCGTTCCACTTGGCGCTCGTCAACCGTGTTTCCGATCAGGCCGTATGCTGCGTACTCCCATTCCGCTTCGGTCGGAAGGCGGTAACGGGGCAGCAGGATACCATCCTCCATTTTCACGTTGCGGAAGTCCTTGTTCGGGTTGAAGTCCTGCAGGCCTTCCACACGCTTTCCGCTCTCGTACTGACCGGCCGTGTATGCATCCGTGGTGAAGTGGTCTTCGTTGATCTGGTTGGGGTTGTCCTCGAAGAGGCCTTCACGGATCAGGATCAATTCGTTCACCCGGTCCGAACGCCATGCGCAGTAATCGTTGCATTGCAACCAGTTCACACCAACAACAGGGTAATCGCGGTAAGCGGGGTGGCGGAGGTAGTACTCCACATATGGATCGTTGTAGGCCAGCTTGTTGCGCCATACAAGCGAATCGGGCAGGGCCTTCTTGTAGATCTCCGGATAGTCCGTGCCGAACACACGGTCGGTCCAGTAGAGGTATTCCAACCAATAGAAGTTGGTCACTTCCACTTCATCGATGTAGAAGGATGATACCGTGACCGTACGCGGGATGTTGTCCCAATCGTGGGTGAGTTCATCGGTGATCCGGCCCATGGTGAACTGGCCACCTTCCACCAGGATGATGCCCGGACCGTTCTCCTGTTCCTCAAACGCCGGCTTCTCGAAGCCACCGTTCTTGCTGTCGTTATAATTCCAGCCCGTGGCGCCGCTGCGCTCGAAATTGCAACTGGCGAACAACACCGCGATGGCGGCGAGGGATGCGCATGGAAGGATGATCTTCTTCATGGCGATGGTGCTTTCGTTTTTCATTGCTGGTCAGAAGGTGGGGCAGGCTACTTGGCGGAACGGACGCTTCCTGTTCTTGCACTTGAAGCCAAGCTGCACGCTGATCTCATGGCTTCCCGCCGTGGCCGTGGTCAATTTGCTGGTGGTGACGTCGTAACTGTACCCGAATTTGAACCGCTCAGTATGGAAGCCTATCAATACGATGAACGCATCACGTGCCCGGTACCATACGCCTGCGGTGATGGGTCCACGATCGACGTAGAGGCCCAGGTTCAATTGCCTGAACGCCGCTTGTTGCTGGTACAGTATGTTGGGGCTGATCTTGGTGGTGGCTTCCCCGATCCGTCCCTTCTTCACCAAGGGGATGGAAGCTCCTGCGTGCGCAGTGAACTTCATGGGCAGTTTGCTGGTGCCCACGATCAGGCTCTCGTTGGGTTGGGTAAGGTGATGCGCGGCGAAGCCAGCATAGAAAATATCGGAATAACCCAGGATCCCGGCACTGAAATCAGCATTGCCCACGCTGCCTCCGCGCGGAACATCGTTCGTATTGTAAATGAACCCACGACGTGGGTCGATCATATCCCCGAAGGTGAGTTTGTTCCAGTCCAGCGACTTCTGGAAGTAGGTGGCTTGAGCCCCGAACTTCATCGAGAACTTCCTCGATATCGTGAGCAGATAGCTGTACATGCCGCTCACCGTGGTGGTGTTCAGGGTGCCTTTGCCGGCCTGGTCATGGGTCACCAGGAAGCCTAGCCCGCCGGAGATGCCTTTGATGTGCTGGTCATAGCTGGCACTGCTGGTAACGAAGGTGCCGGAAAGGGCCGGCCATTGATTGCGGTAGTTGAGCACGACCCGGGGGCACCGGGCGGTGCCGGCGAAGGCCGGGTTGAGGTACAGCGGGTTGGCGTAGAACTGGGTGAATTGCGGGTCCTGACCGAAGGTCGTGACCGCAGCCAGTAAGGCCACGGCAACCGGCAAGGTCTTCCGCAGCAGTGTCTTGATCCCCATGCTCCCCATGCTTCGTGCTCGATGCAAGCGCCAATTATACGGATCGAACCGTTCCGGGTTCCGGTGGGCCCTTGGCAATAATCCAACAGGTCCCCCGTTCGCCGACAGTTCCCCCTGAAAACGGCAAGGGCCGAAGCTAATTACTTTTCGTCCCCGTTGTTGATAACCTGTTGATCAAGAGTTCATGACCACCTCCCGCGCCCTGGCTGCGATCACCGCAGGCCTCCTGGTTATCCACACGCTCGCACAACGCACTTATCAACATACCCTGGAATGGACAACCTCGGCTGCGCAGCGCACAGCGGGCGGGTCCCCAGGTCCGGTCCCCGGGTTCGCGGGTGCCCTTTTGGATGCTGACCGTGGGTTCCTGCCGTACTTCCACCACAACTACGAACTGCCCGTCGGCACAACGGACTTCGCCTACCGCTTGGTTGATCCGGTGTATGAGCCCCTTTCCGCCCAAGACCTCGCCAGCATTGGGGACCTCTCCCAGGTCAACAGCGAACCCCTGGTGAACCATCATGTGGCCTATTACCGCAAAGAGCCGGTGGCCCAGGTGAGCGTATATCCCTATCGAAGGACGGGCGGCTCCGGACGGGTCGAACGCCTGAGGTCTTTTGGCCTGGAACTGACCCCCAACCGTAGCGGCGGCCCGCTCCGCAGCGGTGAGCGCTCCCCTGACCATTCCAAGCTGCAAAGCGGGGATTGGTTCCGGATGACGGTGACCGAAGACGGTGTGCATGCCCTTACATATGAGCAACTGCAATCCGAGGGCGTGCCGGTTTCAGGTCTGGCCAGTGACCTGATCAACATTTATGGTAATCATGAAGGCCAACTGTCCTATTTGAACAGCGAACTGGGCGAGACCGACCTGAAGTTGAACAGCATCGTGGTTGAGGATGGCGGGGATGGCCAATTCGGGCCGGGAGACCGCATCCTGTTCTATGCCAGCAGTGCCCAACGATGGGATCTGCTCAGCAACGGAGAGCGCTTTGTCCATAGCAAGAACGTTTACACCGACAGTGCCACCTACTTCCTGGGTATCGGCGTGGACCCACCACAGCGCATAACCGATATCGCACTGAGCACCGACCCGGCCACGGACCAAGTGACCGCTTTCAACGATCGCCAGTTTTTCGAGCGCGACAACATCAACATGATCAAGAGCGGCCGCACATGGTTCGGCGAGCACTATGACGTGGTTGACTTTTACAACTGGGTGTTCTCGGTACCGTTCCTGCGTCCGCAGGATACCATCACCCTGGTGGTGGATGGCATGGCCCGCACCTTGGAGCCCAATTCACAAACATCCTATTCCAGCAGCTTCGACCTGATAGCCGGTTCATTCAACACCAGTTGGAGCGTGGATGGGTTCATCGACAACTATGCCTCCAACTATGCCATTCCGTTCCAGCAGGTGCTTGGCTTCACCTATGACCAAAGCACCTTGCCCATCACCATCACGTTCAACCCCCACGACCCGATCACAAGCCAGGCGTGGATGAATTACTTGGAGATGAACGCGCGGCGCGACCTGAAGTTCATCGGCGATCAGCTCCTGTTCCGTGACCTCACCTCGGTTCAGCCAGGTGCCGTCAGCGAGTTCACCGTTGACCTTGCCCAGAACGTGCACCGCATCTGGGAGATCACGGACCCCACCCATGTGGGCAATGTGTCTTTTGCCACCAGCGGGGCACAGAAATCCTTCCGCGTCGCTACCGATTCGTTGCGTCAGTTCATCGCTTTCCGCAACGGGGGGTTTCCGGTGCCGGTGATCACCGGTCGCGTCCCGAACCAGGATCTGCATGCCACTGCCATACCAACCGATCTGGTGATCGTTTGCCCGCAAGCCTACCTATCGGAGGTGCAGCCCCTGGTGGATCGCCGCATCAGCGAAGGGTTGGTCGTCGCGATGGTCACACCCGAACAAGTGTTCAACGAATTCAGCAGCGGCCAGCGTGATGCTACCGCGATCAAGCGCTACATGAAGTTGCTCTACGACAAAGCTGGAAATGACCCCATGCTGATGCCACGCTACCTCCTGCTTTTCGGTGACGGTTCATACAACAATTGGGTGCTTGCTGACAATAACCAGAACCTGGTACCCACTTACCAGACCAAGGATTCCTGGAACACGAGCCGGTCCTATTGCTCCGACGACTACTTCGGATTGCTCGATAACAATGAGGGTGAATACACCGGTGATCTGGTGGACATCGGTATCGGCCGTATTCCGGCGAGCAACAAGTTGATGGCCAAGCAGATGGTGGACAAGATCCTGAACTACGACCGGCTCATCCTCAACAACGCCGCTGGCGGTGTTTGCGCCACCACGGGTGATGGCGGTGCCAACGATTGGCGCAACTGGGTGCTCTTCGTGAGCGACGACCAGGAAGGCGCTGACCTGGAGGGCACGGTGCACATGGTGAACAGCGATGAACTCGCCACCGGTGTGGAGACCGACTATCCGGACTACAACGTGACCAAGATCTACCTCGACGCGTACCAGCAAACCAGCACCCCCGGAGGCGAACGGTACTACGATGCCGAAGCTGCGTTGCGCGAACGCGTGCAAAAGGGCTTGCTGCTGTTGAACTATGTGGGCCACGGCGGTGAGGTGGGTTGGGCGCATGAACGATTGCTGGACAACACCACGATCCTGGGCTGGACGAACAAGGACCGCCTGCCACTATGGATGACCGCAACCTGTGAGTTCAGCCGGTGGGACGATCCAGCGCGCACGGCTGCCGGCGAATACGTGCTGCTGAACCCCGATGGTGGCGGCATCGGTTTAATGACCACAACACGGCTGGCCTACTCGGCACAGAACCAGGCCATCAGCCGGTTCTTCTACGACTTCGCCTTCGAGCAGTTCGATGAACAGGGCCGCACTGCCCGGTTGGGTGATATCTACCGCAGAACGAAATACGCGATCACCGATAGCCAGCCCGGACAGACCAACCACCGCAGCTTCAGCTTGTTGGGCGATCCGAGCGTGGCCCTCGCCATGCCCCGTTTGCAGGTGCTGACCACCGCCGTCACCGATACATTGGGCAATGCGGTCGATACGCTGCTGGCGCTCTCCACCATCCGCGTGAGCGGTATCGTGGCCGATGATAACGGAGTGCAGATCCCCGATTTCAACGGTGTGGTCATCCCCACCGTGTTCGACAAGAGCAGCAGTGTGGTAACGCTCGCCAACGATGGTGGCAACCCGTTCCCGTTCCAACTCCGCCGCAATGTCATCTACCGTGGCAAGGCCACTGTTACCGGCGGGGCTTTCAACTTCACGTTCGTCGTACCCAAGGACATCGCTTACCAATACGGCTTCGGGCGGTTGAGCTATTATGTCGAAAGCAGTACCACCAATGGGAACGGTGCCAACAACGACATCGTGGTCGGCGGTACGGACAACAGCGTGGTGCTGGACGAGAACGGCCCGCGCATCAACTTGTTCATGAACGACGAACGTTTCGTTCCCGGTGGCACCGTGAACGACGATCCCTTGTTGCTCGCCAAACTGTTCGATGAGAACGGCATCAACACGTTGGGGAACAGCATTGGCCACGACATGCTTGCCATACTCGATGAGAACACCGAGCAGAGCGTGGTGCTGAACGACCTGTACGAGGCGGATCTGGACACATACAAGAGCGGGCGGGTGCTGTACCGTTACTCCGACCTGCCCGAAGGCAACCATACCCTGCGCGTCAAAGCGTGGGATGTGCACAACAACAGCGCCGACGCCTACACCGAATTCGTGGTGGCAGCCAGCGAGGAACTCGCCCTGGCCCATGTGCTCAACTATCCGAACCCGTTCACCACGAGAACGGATTTCTATTTCGAGCACAATCGCCCATGCAGCGCCTTGCATGCCCAGGTGCAGGTTTACACCGTGAGCGGCCGCCTGGTGAAGACCCTCGACCGGCAGCTCCAGTGCGAAGGCACGCGCAGCGAACCGATGACCTGGGATGGCTTGGACGACAGCGGCGACAAACTTGGCCGTGGTGTCTATGTGTACCGCCTGAATATCACCACCCCCGAAGGTGAGAGCGCCGACAAGTTCGAGAAGCTCGTGATCCTGCGGTGAAACCGTACAATAAGCCCATGCACCCACGCGTATATTCGCCGTCCTTTTCCAAGAACCACCTGATGACGCGTTCCTTTCTCTCGTGCACAAGCTTGCTCACCGTTTTGTCCCTACAGGCACAGGTGAGCACGGATTGTGCGAACCAGATCGCCGGGCAGAACTGTGGCGACCGCCTCAATACCATCACCACGGCGGTACCCTTCCTGATGATCAGCCCCGATTCTCGTGCCGGCGGTATGGGCGATGCCGGGGTGGCGGTGAGCCCGGACGCGAACGCCATTCACTGGAACCCGAGCAAGCTCGCCTTCGCCGAGGATGAGATGGAACTCAGCATTTCATACTCTCCCTGGCTGCGGAACCTGGTGCCGGACATGAACCTGGCCTATCTCTCCTTCTACAAGAAACTAGCGAACAAACGCAGCGCCATCGGTGCCTCCCTGCGTTACTTCTCCTTGGGTAGCATCACCTTCACCGACCAGTACGGTGGCATCATCCGGGACTTCACCCCGAAGGAGTTCGCTGTCGACATCGCCTTCGCACAACAGTTCAGCGACGTGTTCAGCGGTGGCATCGCACTGCGCTATGTGAACAGCAACCTCACTGGTGGTATCAGCGTGCAGGGCGCCGACAGCAAGGCAGGCCAGACCGTGGCGGCCGATGTTTCCTTCTTCTACACCAAGCGCGATCTCCAGTTGGGTGAGAAGGACGGCGAATTCAACTTCGGCTTGAACGTGTCGAACATCGGTGGCAAGATGCGGTACACCGAGACAAGTGAAACCGATTTCATCCCCATCAACCTGCGCTTGGGCCCCTGCCTCAAGGTGGATCTGGACGAATACAACAGTGTGGCCTTCAACCTAGACATCAACAAGCTGTTGGTGCCCACCCCGCCGATCTATCTCCAGGAACCCGACTCCGAAGGAGTGCTGAGGCCCGCCCGCGATGACGATAACAACCTGATCGTAGCCAGCGGCCAGGATCCCGATGTAGGTGTGGCCACCGGCATCTTCGGATCGTTCAGCGACGCCCCCGGTGTGGTGACCTATGATGACAATGGCAATCCCGTGGTTGAAAGCGGGAGCGTTACGCGCGAAGAATTCCGTGAGGTGAACCTGGCCGGTGGCCTGGAGTATTGGTACGCCAAGCAGTTCGCCTTCCGGGCGGGTTACTTCTGGGAGCATGCCACCAAAGGCAACCGCAAGTACTTCACCCTCGGCGCTGGCCTGCGCTACAACGTGTTCGCGATCGACCTGTCCTACCTCATCGCCAACTCGCAACAGAGCCCGTTGGCCAATACCCTGCGCTTCACCTTGGGCTTCAATTTCAATTCGTTGAAGGCCAAGAAGAAGGACAGCGACGAGGGCTGATGGACGTTCGCGTCGGTTCCGGTTTCGATGTGCACCGCTTGATACAGGGCCGCGAGCTCTGGTTGGGCGGTGTTCTCGTTCCCGCCGAGCGTGGTGCGTTGGGGCATAGCGATGCGGATGTCCTCCTTCACGCGATCTGCGATGCCTTGCTCGGTGCTGCGGGCCTTGGCGACATCGGCCGTCATTTCCCCGATACCGACGCGCAGTGGAAAGGTGCGGACAGCAAAAAGCTGTTGGCTCGGGTGGTCGGTCTGTTGAAGGAGCAGGGTTGGCGTGTGGGGAATGTCGACAGCACGCTGGTGCTCGAGCAACCGAGGATCGCACCCCACATCACTGCGATGCGCGCGGTGATCGCGTCGCTCTTGGGAGTACCGGAGGATGCCGTCAGTATCAAGGCGACCACCAACGAAAAGCTCGGTTATGTGGGCCGGGAGGAAGGTGTGTGCGCTTACGCGGTCGCGCTCATTTCGCGCGGCTGAGGCTTAATCGTCGCCATCCGGCGCGATCTCGCTGAAGGTGCGCAGGCTCTGTTCGTCCTCGAAGTAGAACACCCGCAATTGAGCCGTGTCGCGGAGCAGATCGATCTTGCCCACTTCCACGCGGCTCACTTTGATCCCAAGCCGCTGGCCCAGATCGGCCATCAGTTCTTCACGCCTTTCGCTCTGGATCAGGGCGATCTTCTCGTAGGTCACCAATCGCATGGCCTCGTGGCGCGTCAGCCAGAGGTGTTCGAGCACGTAAGTGGTCAAGAGGATGACACCATTGGTGAAGGCCAGCTCCGCGATGCTCACCTTCTTGCTCAGCAGCGCGTTCACCACCGCCACGGCGATCACCGCCAGCAGGTAGGTCATGTCCTTGATGCTGATCTGCTCCGTACGGTAACGCAGTACACTGAAGATGGCGAACAGGCCGAAGCCGAAACCGGTGCTCAACTTCACGCTGTTCAACAGCCCGCACAGGAAGAAGATGAGCACGTTGAAGAGGAAATACGTGAAGAGGAAATCCTTCTTCTTGTGGATCGGGTAGTAGATCCGCCGGATCAACACGTACACCACCACCAGGTCGATAGCGAACTTGAAGAGCAGTTCCCACAGGTCCGTGTGGAAGAGTTTCCAGCCGAGGAATTCGGGTTCCATGGATCGGGCGTTGATCAAGCCGCGTTGCCCAAACGGTCCAGTTTGCGCAGCACTTCCTTGAAGGTGTTGTGTTTCAGGTCGGCGCGCAACAGCACGCTGCCGATACAGTATTTGCTCATGCCGCTCGGCCGGTTGCCCAAGGCCCTCATGGCTTCGGCGAACGGCGAACTACGGTCAACGCGTTCCTGTTTGAGTTCGGCGATGCAAATGCCGTCGAGCGATCGATCGCTCCCGGCATCGCTGAACCGCAACGAGACATCGATGGTGAGGCGCTCGGGACGTGTACGACCAACGAGCGTGTACCGGGTGAAGTGGTTCCACAATTTGGCTTCGAACGGGCCGGTCATACCGCTTTTCTCCTCGGCATAGGCCGTTTGTGCCGCGTCCAGTTCCGTTGGTATCGCCGTCACTTTCCGCCGTGTCTTGTCCGTACGGCCACGACCGGTCTTGCGCTTCACTTCCATGTAGCACAAGCCGCTGCCCACATACTCGCGGAAACGCACCTTGCTACGGAACGTGCGCCCGTTGTGGTGATCGAAGTAGCTCCGGTCGTCGGCGCTGTCGAAGTAAAGCGAACGGTACGATGTGCCACGCACGCCATCCACCTCGAGGCAACGGTAATGCGGGGCGATCCTTTCAAGCACATTGGCCAGATCGCCCTCCGAGAATACGAACTTGGTGTCGGTACGATCGAGCAACTGCACGCCGTCCATCTCCGCCAGGGTGATGGGGTCGTACGTGGCCAGTATGTCCTGCGTGCTGCGCAAAGGTTTCCGTGAAGGGCGCCAAATCTATGGATCGCCACTGCGGATCCGGCGCACGCCCGCCGTTACCTTCGGCACCCTTCGCACATGGCACGTCAACGAACCTACCGCCTGGTCTATCTGGAACACGCCAACTGGAAGAGCCTGCCCACCAGCGACCACGATCTGCTGCTGGCCGCACAGGCCGCCGCACGAAAGGCCTACGCCAAGTACAGCAGGTTCAAGGTGGGCGCCGCACTGCGCACCACCGATGGCCGCATGACCATCGGGAGCAACCAGGAGAACGCGTCGTTCCCGGCAGGCACCTGTGCAGAACGGACCGCACTGCATGCCTGCATGGCGCTTTCGCCAAACGCCTACGTTGATGTGATCGCAGTGGTGGTGCCCAAGGCGAAGGGCAAGGATCCCATTCCTCCATGCGGTATCTGCAGGCAGGCGTTGGTTGAACAGGAGCGCCGGCAAGGTGGACCCCTGCGCGTCCTCCTCGGCGCCCCCGATGGCGAAGTGCTGGAGATCGGCAGTGCCGAAGGCCTGCTGCCCCTCAGCTTCGACGCGTCTTTCCTGAAGTAACCCGCGCCGAAGGCCACACAAGGCCCCGGCTATATTTGACCGCTCGGCTACCGGGCTTTCCCGCTACCATCGATGGCCACCAAGACCGCATCCCCGAAAAGCCCTGGCGCAACGGCCGCCAGTCCCTTCACCAAGGAGACCTACCTCCGTTGGTTCAAGGACATGTTGCTGATGCGCCGTTTCGAGGAGAAGACGGGCCAGTTGTACACGATGCAGAAGTTCGGTGGGTTCTGCCACCTCTACATCGGCCAGGAGGCGATCCTCGCGGGCATGGTCACAGCCATACGCCCCAGCGACCGCATCATCACAGGTTATCGGGATCACGCGCATCCCTTGGTGTTGGGTACCCCGGCCAAGAATGTCATGGCGGAGCTGTTCGGGCGCATCACCGGTACCAGCAAGGGCAAGGGTGGCAGCATGCACTACTTCGACAAGTCGCGCAACCTGTTCGGTGGCCACGGCATCGTGGGCGGGCAGATCGGCCTGGGTGCTGGTATCGCCTTCGCTGACAAGTATCGTGGTGAGGATCATGTTACGCTCTGTTCTATGGGCGATGGTGCCGTGCGCCAAGGCATCCTGCACGAGACCTTCAACATGGCCATGACGTGGAAGCTCCCGGTGATCTTCATCATCGAGAACAACGAGTACGCCATGGGTACCAGCGTGGAACGCACCAGCAATGTGCATGACCTGTATACGCTGGGCGAGAGCTACGACATGCCCGGCGAACCGGTGAACGGCATGAGCTGCGAAGCCGTGCATACCGCTATCGCGAAAGCCTGCGAGCACTGCCGCGCTGGGAACGGCCCTTACTTGTTGGAGATCAAGACCTATCGCTATCGCGGGCACAGCATGAGCGATCCGCAGAAGTACCGCACCAAGGAAGAGGTGGAGGAATACAAGCAGCAGGATCCCATTGAAGGTGTGCGCAGGATGATCCTGCAGAACAAGTGGGCAGCGGAAGACGAACTCGAGGCAATGGATGTGGCCACGAAGAAGGAAGTGGAGGAAGCCGTGAAGTTCGCGGAGGAAAGCCCGCTGCCACCGGTGGATGAACTGTACCTCGACGTGTACAAGCAGAAGGACTATCCCTTCATCAAAGACTGAACGATGGCCGAGATCGTACGCATGCCCAAGTTGAGCGACACCATGACGGAAGGTGTTGTTGCCAAGTGGAACAAGAAGGTGGGCGATAGGGTGAAGAGCGGCGACATCCTTGCGGAGATCGAGACCGACAAGGCCACGATGGAGTTCGAGAGTTACCTCGATGGAACGCTCCTGCACATCGGCGTACCGCAAGGGCAGGCCGCGCCGGTGGATTCGGTGCTTGCCGTGTTCGGGAAAGATGGGGAGGACATCACGGCACTGTTGGCGGATGCAGCCAAAGGCGCACCCGCGCCTACCACTGCACCAACTGCGAAAACCGAAGAAAAGAAAGCCGAGCCCGTGGCGGCGCCGGTTGAAGCAAAGGCAGCTTCAACCCCTGCTGCAGCCCCCAAGCCAGCTGCTGCTCCGAACGCGACACCCACGAACGGACGCGTGAAGGCCAGCCCATTGGCGAAGAATCTCGCCGAGGAGAAGGGCATCGATATCGGTCGCGTGCGTGGCAGCGGTCCTGATGGCCGCATCACCAAGAGCGATGTCGAGGGTTACGGCATGGGTGGTGCAACATTCAGTGGACCGCAGGAAGAGCGCTTCACCGAAGTGGCGGTGAGCCAGATGCGCAAGACCATTGCCAAGCGCCTGGCCGAAAGCAAATTCACCGCGCCGCACTTCTACCTCACCATCGAGCTGGACATGTCGCGCGCTATGCAAGTGCGCGAAGCGATCAACGCGAGCATCGCGCCGGACAAGATCTCCTTCAACGACATGGTGATCAAAGCCGTGGCCGTTGCGCTGAAGCAGAACCCGAAGGTGAACAGCAGCTGGCTCGGCGATCGCATCCGCTACAACGAGCACGTGCACATCGGTGTGGCTGTTGCGGTGGAAGAAGGTTTGCTGGTTCCCGTTGTTCGTTTCGCCGATGGGAAGCCGTTGCGCACCATCGGCGCCGAAGTGCGCGACTATGCCAAGAAGGCCAAGGAGAAGAAGCTGCAGCCTACGGATTGGGAGGGCAACACCTTCACCATCTCCAACCTCGGGATGTTCGGCATCGAGGAGTTCACGGCGATCATCAACCCACCCGATGCGTGCATCCTGGCGATCGGTGGCATCATGGAAAAGCCCGTGGTGAAGAACGGCGCCATCGTGCCGGGCCACACCATGAAGGTGACCTTGAGCTGCGACCACCGCGTAGTGGATGGCGCCACGGGCGCGGCCTTCCTCAACTCCTTCAAACACCTGCTGGAAGAACCGGCGTTGATGCTGGGAGTGGGGGCGATCTGAACGCCCATGCGGTCCATTCTTCTCGTTCTCGGGCAATTCGGATGCATCGCGGTCCTTCTCTTCGGTGGTAGCTGGTTATTGCCTTGGTGGGCGTGGTGCTTCTTCGCTCTCGGCTGGGTCATCTTCTTCTGGGCTTTGTTCTCGCTGGGCACAGGTAACTTCACTATCATGCCCGAGCCACGTGCGGGCAGTTCACTTTCGCAGCGCGGCATCTATCGCTGGTTGCGCCATCCCATGTACACCACAGTGCTGATCTGCGGCGGGGCGTTGAGCTTCGGCGCGCCGAGCATGGCGCGCTGGATAGCGCTGGCCATCGTCATGGTGGTCCTGCTCATCAAGATCCGTCACGAGGAGGCGCGGCTCACCGAGCGGTACCCCGACTATCCCGTGCGCATGGAAGGCGTGGCACGGCTCTGTCCCTTCATTTGGTGAGCGACCGTCCAGCCGGTCCTGTTCAGTTCACCTGGATG
The DNA here is from genome assembly GCA_049289815.1 of Flavobacteriales bacterium. Lineage (GTDB taxonomy): Bacteria > Bacteroidota > Bacteroidia > Flavobacteriales_F > PHOS-HE28 > PHOS-HE28. The sequence continues at coordinate 11,145 of JBATMK010000090.1, read as the reverse complement.
CTCGTTACCGGGCGACCTGAGCCTATGGAACGCAATATCAGGGAAGGCCGTGGCGTATTTGAAGCCACATCTCTGAGACATGCTGAACGATCGACACGGACCGAACTCGTTCCTCTGGCGCCACGCCGGCTTGCTCAACTGGATCTCGCTGGCGATCGGTTTCTGTCTCGCGCTGTTGGCCGGGCGGATCGCACTGAGCGATAGGACCTCCTTCATCTTCCTCGCCTGGAACCTCGCCTTGGCGCTGGCTCCCTTGCTCTTCAGTGTGGTAGCGCTAGGACTGAACCGGGCAGGGTGGAAATACCTGGCCTTGTTCGCGCTCGTGCCGTGGTTGCTCTTCCTACCCAACGCCCCGTACATCCTCACCGACCTGCTTCACCTGAAACTGCGTCCACCGGTGCCACTGTGGTACGATCTGGTGATGTTGCTCGCATTCGCGCTCACCGGCCTGCTCTTCGGTTACCTCTCCATGATCTGTGCGGAGCGCGTGTTGCTCGGGGTAATGAAACGTCCATGGGTCATGTTCGCGCACGGCGTTGTTCTTTTCCTCTGCGGTTTCGGTATCTACCTCGGCCGCTTCCTGCGTTGGAACAGTTGGGAACTGGCCACACGGCCGAGCTCGCTGTTGAAAGCGATCGCAGACCGCATCCTCGACCCGTCCGAGCATCCCACGACCTGGATGACAACGTTCCTGGTCGGCAGCTTGCTCATCATCTGCTTTGCCCTGACGCGCGGCGTTGGTATGGGCAGCGCCCGGCGCGGCTAGTTCTTCCGGAGCCCCGTCAGCGCTGCACGATCAAGCGCACCACCGGCCCCATCCCATTGCGGGTAACCTGGAGCAAGTAGACGCCCGCTGGCCGACCATCCAACGGGATCCGCAGCGAACTGCTGTCAGATATGTCGCCGTCGAACACAACTCGGCCTGTTGCATCGCAGAGCAGGAACCCGTCATAAGGGATCGCTGGATCCCACCGGGCAACTATCGCCTCATCGTTCACGGAGGCTTGGAATTCGTGCGCTACCACCGGCTCCACGTCACTGATGATCTCGCAGAGTTTGTATTCCCAGAACGCACCTGTAAGTGAATCGGGAACCCAGGAGAAGGGTTCGAACCCCGTGCCTCCGAACCCGATGAAACCCGATCCAGCGATCGCGAAGGAGGTGCCGGTGTTCATCGGAACGCCGGGGAAGTCGGGCAACGGTGACCATTGATCGTTCGCGCCATCGTACGCCCAAACGTCGTTGAACATGCCCTGGTTCCCGAACTGGTCAAAACCGATACCGCCAACGATATAGGCCAGCCCGCAAGTGGAGAACTGGTAGCTGCTCGCACGTTCCGGCGCGGGCAGGCTGCTCATCTGCGTCCATGAATCTGTCGCCGGGTCATAGCGGTACAGGTCGTTGTAGAAGATCGAAGTGCCATTGCCTACACTGCTCGCACCCATGCCCACGTACACCTGGTCGTTCAGCACGAACGCGTTCGATGCCTGCCGCGCCGTGCCCGGGAACGATGTTTTCTGGGTCCATGTGTCGGAGGCTGGGTCATACTCGTACCAGTCGTTGTACCAAGGATTGTAGCCCAGTCCGGCGTACGCCTTGGTCGATGTTCCCACGGAAACCAAACTGTACCGGGGCGGACCGGGGAAGTTGGCTTTCTGGTCCCAACTGTCGGCGATCGGATCGTATTCCCATAGGTCGTCGAGCTGCACCTGTGGGATGTTGTCGTGCCAGCCGCACACCACGTAGCCCTTCCCTGTGGAAGTGATATTGAAACCGTGCGTGCCGTACCGCGTCAGGCCGGGGAGCGGTGCGCGTTGCATCCAGGTATCGGTGCTGGAGTTGTACTCATAGAACGAATCCACCAAGGCGAGCGGTACGATGTCCGTGACACCACCGCCGCTGAAGATGCGCTCATCAACGGTGAACCCATACGTGGAATAAACCGGGTAGGGGAAGTCGGTGAGTTGGCCCCAGAATTGGGCCAGCGAGATCACGGGTGCGAACGTGAACAATACCAGTGCGCAGTGTTTTGTCATGGTGGGGGCGGGACAGCGAATAGACGGAACTCCCGGCATGGGTTGCCCATCGAAGTGCGCACTCAAGAACTCAATAAGCAACCGGTCAGCGCCCCGCGGGAACGGCTTCTACTTTCAGCCCGTGCACAGCTTCCTCGAAACCCCCATCGAATACCTGAAGGGTGTGGGCCCGCAGCGTGGAGAACTGCTGCGGAAGGAGCTGAACATCGCCACGTTCGGGGATCTCTTGCTGCACTACCCGTTCCGTTACGTGGATCGCAGCCGATTCCATTTGGTGCGCGAGATCAACGAGGAACTGCCCAACGTGCAGTTGCGCGGCACGCTCAGCGACATCAAGACCATCGGCGAGAAGCAGGCCAAGCGTTTGGTGGCCAAGCTCACGGATGCCAGCGGCAGCATCGAGCTCGTGTGGTTCAAAGGCATCCGTTGGCTGCAGCCCGTGCTGAAGGAAGGCGTCGAGTACATCGTCTTCGGTAAACCCACGTTGTACCGCGACAAGTTCAACTTCGCGCATCCGGAGATCGAAGCGGCCGTGCAATGGCAACAAGCCGGGCAGGCTCAATTGCAACCTGTCTATTCCACAACGGAGAAGGCCGGGGCCAAGGGCTTGAACAGTCGCGGCATCTGGAAGCTCCAACAGGCCTTGCTCACGCAACTGGCAGGTCAAGTTCCCGAAACACTCACCGACGAACTCCTGGTCCTGCTCGGCGGCATGCCGAAGGAAGAAGCCGTCCGCCAAGCTCACGTGCCGCAGGACCAACAACGATTGGATACAGCCATCCGCCGGTTGAAGTTCGAGGAGCTGTTCTTCATTCAGTTGCAGTTGCTCATGCAGAAGGTGCTGATGCAACGGGATGTCCGGGGCAATGTGTTCGGACAGGTCGGGGAGCTCTTCAACACGTTCTACAAACAGCACCTGCCCTTCGAACTCACGAATGCACAGAAGCGCGTGGTGAAGGAGATCCGCCACGACATGGGCAGTGGCAAACAGATGAACCGTTTGCTCCAAGGCGATGTTGGCAGCGGCAAGACTCTGGTCGCGTTGCTCAGCATGCTCATTGCGCTGGACAATGGTTTCCAGGCTGCCATCCTTGCGCCTACGGAGATCCTCGCGCAGCAGCACTTCAACACGCTCACAGGCTTCCTGCGGAACATGCCGTTGCAGGTGCGGCTGCTCACCGGCAACACCAAGACCCCCGAACGCAAGGGACTGTTGGCCGCCTTGGAACGCGGCGACGTAAATATCCTCATCGGCACCCATGCCTTGCTGGAGGATCGCGTCCGGTTCAAGAACCTGGGCTTCACGGTGATCGATGAACAACACCGTTTCGGCGTTGCGCAACGCGCCCGGATGCAGGCGAAAGCCGCCGTTCCACCGCATGTACTTGTGATGACAGCCACGCCCATTCCGCGCACACTTGCCATGACCTTGTACGGCGACCTGGACGTGAGCATCATTGATGAACTTCCCCCGGGCCGCAAGCCGATCAAAACCGTGCACCGCACCGACGCTGCGCGCAACGCGGTCTTCCATTTCATGGAACAGGAGATCGCAAAGGGTCGCCAGGTCTATGTTGTGTATCCGCTCATAGAGGAGAGCACCAGGAAGGATCCCGGCGCTGAACCGCAGTTCCAATTGAAGGACCTGATGGACGGCTTCGAGAGCATGGTGCGCCGCTTTCCTGCGCCGAAGTACGCGGTGGGCATCGTGCATGGCCGCATGGATCCGGAGGTGAAGGACTACGAGATGGCGCGCTTCAAGAAGGGTGGGACCGACATTCTGGTCAGCACCACGGTGATCGAAGTGGGTGTGGATGTACCCAACGCGAGCGTGATGGTGATCGAGAACGCCGAGCGGTTCGGGCTGGCACAGCTTCATCAGTTGCGCGGCCGCGTGGGTCGTGGTGCCGAGCTCAGCTTTTGCATACTGATGACCGGCGACCGGCTCGGCAATGACAGCCGCACGCGGGTCAGTACCATGGTGCGCACGCAGGATGGTTTTGAGATCAGCGAGGTGGATCTGCGCTTACGCGGCCCAGGCGACATCATGGGCACGCAACAGAGCGGATTGCCGCAATTGCATCTGGCCGATCTGATCGCCGATGCTGGGCTGCTGCAACAGGCGCGTAGGTCAGCGCAGCGGTTGCTCGATGCCGATCCCGAACTCCGCGATCCCAAGCACGCGCGCACGGCCGGCGCACTACGCGAGCAGATGAAGGACAAGGCCGTTTGGGGCAGGATCGGCTAGATGGCAGCTCGAAATTGCTTTTTGGAAGCCAGTGAGATGGCTGTCGCGGCCGGACGAGGCGCGAGATCCGCGCATAGCCGGTGACCATGTAAGGGTCGAGCAACGAAGTTTGGCCTTGAAAGACGCTCGCACATCCCAAAGGGTGGTTGGAGATGCCCTCTAAGCCTCCAGGGCGGCCTTACGCCGGATGCTGTCGGGATCGAGCACGTGCAATAGACACCCGGCAGCGATCAGGAATTGCGCCAATACGTACGTGACCATGATCCACACCGACGCCAAGGGCACCGGCCGCACGAAACGGTTCATGCTCAGCAGTGTGTCGCTCAACATGAAGAGGACGGAACCGATGAAGACCATCCAGAAGCTGCGCGGATACGTCCGTTGGTAACGGAAGCCGGCCGCAATGGCCATGAGCGAAATGGTTGCTGCATAAACGATCACGGGCACCGTCAGGTCGGCATCCAGGTAACGCATCAGGTCGCTGGCGATAAAGAATCCGCCGCTCAGCAGCAGGATGGCGATAACCCCCCCAAGTGCCAGACCGTCCGTGCCACCGCTCTGGAAAATATTATGGGCGAAGGCGATCGTGTAGCACACATGGGCAAGCATGAAGGCGGCAAGACCGACAAGGAAGTTGTACCCATCGATGTGCACGAGCATCAACGTCACATCACCTATGAACGAGAAGAACAGGGCGCCTTGCACCAAGAGTGTGAAGCGATCGCCATAGCGACGGCTGTTGAAGAAGAACCAACTGCTGAGGATCACCATCAGCAGAGGCTTGCACAGGTATTCCAGCCCGTGCAGTCCGTTGAGCTGGGCAACGATGGTGCCCGTTGCGGCAAGCGTGTAGGCCGCTCCGTTCACATAAGGGTTCCTGGCGATGTCCATTTTGCGGTGGGGCGGCCAAATTAGCCGCCGCCGGCGAGCGCTACCCGGAACACCAGGGCCTCCACACCCCGGTGCACGGTACGCTTCTCCACCTGCATTCCGTTGCGCGTTGCAACCGCCTGGCTTTTGTGGTTATCGGGGTCGATCAGCGAGATCACCGACAGCGCCAATTTCCTTACCTGTGCGAACTCCCGGCAGGCTATCGCCGCTTCCGTGGCGTATCCGCGGCCCCACGATGAAGGCAACAAGTGGTAGCCTATCTCCAGTTCGTCGATCCCGTCCACTTCCTGGGTCAGCAAGCCCACCATGCCCAACGGCCGATCTTGTTCGACGTCGCTGACCACGTTCAGGCCGGACCCGTCACGTGCGATCCGGTCCAATGTGCGTTGGATGAAGGCTGTGCAATCCTCTTCACTCCCAACCGAGAACGGCATGAAGCGGATGGCCTCGGCGCTGTTCATGTACTCCATCCACCAGCCGCGATCGGCCATTGTCGGGCGGCGGAATTGAAGGCGTTCGGTGGCAACACCTTCCATGGTCGGGACAGGGAGCAGCAAGGGCATGCGCGCAAAGGTGTGCAGCATATGCCGCGCTACATTCGCCCGACTTTTTCCCAGCGATGCGCATTTCCTGGAACTGGCTAAAGACCTTGACCGATGCGGATCTTACGCCGCAGGTTGCCGCGGACGTGCTCACCAGCACCGGCCTGGAGGTGGAAAGCGTAGAGCTGTTGGAACCCATCAAGGGCATGCTGACCGGGGTTGTTGTTGGGCATGTGGTGAAGCGTGACAAGCACCCGGATGCGGACCGTTTGAGCGTGTGCTCCGTGGATCTCGGGAACGGGGTTCCGGTCGGCATCGTGTGCGGCGCATCGAATGTTGCCGAAGGACAGAAGGTTTTGGTGGCCTTGGTCGGCAGCACGTTGCACATGGCCGATGGCAATAGCATCGTCATCAAGAAGAGCAGGATCCGCGGCGTAGAGAGCAACGGCATGATCTGCGCCGAGGATGAACTCGGCCTGGGCCAGAGCCACGATGGCATCATGGTGTTGGATCCCACGGCCATCGTTGGAACATCGGCGGCGGAGTACCTCAAGCTCACCAGCGATCTTGTGCTGGAGATCGGCCTCACGCCGAACCGCGCCGATGCCATGAGCCTTATCGGCGTGGCACGCGACCTCGTGGCGGCACTGAACGTTCGCACAGGAAGTGCGCACAAAGTCCTGTGGCCTTCGGTTGAGGCGTTCAAGCAGGACGATGACGCACGTGCGATCCCGGTGGAAGTCGGCACTTCGGAAGTTTGTCCGCGCTATGCCGGTGTTACGCTCACCAACGTGAAGGTCGGCCTATCGCCCACGTGGCTGCAGGAACGATTGAAGAGCATCGGGCTGAAGCCCATCAATAACGTGGTGGATGTCACCAACTATGTCCAGCATGAATTGGGACAGCCGCTCCATGCTTTCGATGCCGATCAACTGAAGGGCGGCCGTATCGTGGTGCGCCTGGCCACCGAGGGGGAACCGTTCACCACATTGGATGGCAAGGAGCGGAAGCTGAGCGCCAATGATCTGGTGATCGCCGATACGGAACGACCAGCTTGCATCGCAGGTGTTTTCGGTGGGGCAGGGAGCGGCGTTTCCGATGCTACGTCGACCGTGTTCCTCGAGAGCGCGTGCTTCGATCCAGCAAGCATCCGTCGTACGGCGCGTAGGCACGGGCTCAACACCGATGCCTCGTTCCGGTTCGAACGCGGCGTTGATCCGGAGAACACCATACTCGCCCTCGAACGTGCAGCGTTGCTGCTCAAGGAAGTGAGCGGCGCGCGGATCAGCTCGGCCGTCACCGATACCCGTCTCTCACAGCATCCATGGAAGAGGGTGAAGTTGTTCTTCGCACAAGTGGACGTGCTGATCGGCGTGCCCATCGCTCAGGCTGATGTGCTGAACGTCCTGACCGCCTTGGACTGCCGGATCGTGCACCAGGATACCGAAGCGGTGGAGGTGGATGTGCCGCCGTACCGCGTTGATGTTACGCGCCCCGTCGACCTGGTGGAGGAGATCGTCCGTCTCCTCGGCTTCGATCGCGTGCCGATCCCGGAACACCTGATGATGCCCGCCCTCCAACGGCCGGAAGTGACATTGGACGGGATGCAACGCCAACTGGCATTGCACCTCAGCGCGCGCGGTTTCCGGGAGGTGATGACCCCTTCGCTCGTCAACGGCATGGTCGTATCGGCCTCGGGTGTTGCAACCGCTGACACACTAGTGCGTTTGCGCAACCCGTTGAGCGCTGAGCTCGGTGTGCTGCGGCCCACCATGCTCTTCGGCCTGTTGCAGTGTGCAGCTTACAATAGTGCACGGCAACAACGCGATCTGCGCTTGTTCGAGAAGGGCCGTGTGTATGGCATTGCAGGAGGCGGGACATTGGAGCAGGAGCGGACGGGGCTGCTGTTGACCGGCCAACGTTGGCGTGAGAACTGGCGGGCCGGTGATCGGAATGTGGATCAAGCCGATGTGGCCGAGGAAGTGGAACTGCTGCTGAACCGCTTCGGTATCGGGAATACGGAACCCCGACCGGTTGAACATCCCTTGATGGGCTCGGCGATCGAGATCCGCAGCAAGCAAGCTGTTCTCGCGGTCATCGGGGCGGTTGCGCCCACGATGCTGAAAGCCTTCGACCTGTCGCAGCCGGCCTACTATGCCGAACTGCACGATGCTGCCTGGCTTGCGGCGTTGCAGGCGCAGCGCATCGCTTACACGGAAGTGTCGAAGTTCCCGTCGGTGCGGCGCGATCTGAGTTTGCTCTTGGACAAGTCCGTGAGTTTCGCGCAATTGGAAAAGCTGGCCCGGCAGAGCGAACGCAAGCTGCTGCGCGCTGTGGACCTGTTCGACGTTTACGAAGGCGAGAAGCTCCCGGCAGGCAAGAAGAGCTATGCCCTCAGCTTCATTCTGCAGGACGACGGCAAGACCCTCACCGATGAGCAGGTGGAGAAGGCCATGGGCCGTATCCGCCAAGCGTTTGAGAAGGAAGCAGGAGCGGAGCTGCGCGGCTGAGCTTATGGGCGCCGCCTGACCGTCCCATGGCGTCATTGGCGCAAAGCCGATCCCATGCGCCCACGCTACGCTTTGCCCTTCCTCTTGCTGACCACGTTCGCCAATGCGCAGGTCGTTACCACCGTGCAGGACGGACCCTGGACGAGCCCGTCCACCTGGAGCTGCGGTTGTGTGCCTGCTGCTCCTTCATCGTTGGTGATCATGCACAATGTGGGCGTTTTCGGCAGTCTTCTGCTGGATGAACCGCAAGTGCAAGTGGCGTCCTCAGGGAGCATCACCATGTCGTTCCCCGATATGGTCCTGATCAGCACCGCATTCAGTGTGCAGGGCCATGTTTTCTTCCAAGGAACGGTAACGATGGCAGGGCTTGCGGATGTGTCGGGACTGTTCGAGGTGACGGGTACGCTGGTGAACAACGGCCTGCTGATGTTGAGCGGTGGCTCCATGATCATTGAGGGCGACCTGTTGAACAACCAACAGATCGACGGCAACGGAAGTATCTGTGTGTACCTCTTCACGAACAACGCCGGGGCGATCAACGGCGCCGTCGATATCTGCGATTTCTCACCTACCACCCCCATACCACCCATCGTTGACACCAACACCGGCACGGTTGCCAACACGGTGACGTTCTGCACCAACAGTGTGTGCGCTTTCTCCGGGCTCGGGTATGGAGCGGACCTGAACAACATCTCGGTATCGCCGAATCCGGCCACGGATCATGCGGTGGTTGAACTGCCGGCCCAACGGATAGCACATGGCGAACTCGTCTCGATGGACGGGCGGATGGTTGGAACCAGGATCATGTCATCCGGCGATCGCTTGCTGGTCGAGCATCCCGGTGCTGACGGCTCGTACCTGCTCCGTCTCTTCGGTCCAGCTGGCGAGAGGCTTGGTACCGTGCGCCTCGCATTCATCGGCCGCTGAACCCACGGCCCCGGTCATTTCATCCACGGATGAAGTAACCTTCGTGCTCGTTCGTCTTCCCAAGCCGAACACCACGAACAATGGCCGCAATGGCCGGGCAGAGCAGCGGGATCGCATCCATCGTCGACCGGTACGGGAAGTCGTTGTTCGGCTTCATCCGCGGCCGCGTGCCCACCGATGCCGATGCCGAGGATGTGGTTCAGGATGTGTGGGTGCAATTGAGCAGCCAGCCGGAGGTGGAGGCCATTGAACAGGTGAGCGGATGGTTGCACAGGGTGGCGCGCAACAAGATCACGGACCGCTACCGCAAGAAGAGAACAGTGGCGCTGGAGGACCATGCCTACGAGGATGAAGAGGGCGGCATCAATTTCCGGGAGATCCTGCTGGCCATTGACGATGACCCTGATACGCGTATGCTCCGCGACATCTTCTGGGAGGAACTCAATGCCGCCTTGGACGAACTTCCGGAGAAGCAGCGCCTGGTGTTCGTGCAGAATGAACTGGAGGACCGGACCCTGCAATCCATCGCCGACGAGCAGGGCGAGAACCTGAAGACCATCATCAGCCGCAAACGATACGCGGTGCTTCACTTGCGCGAGCGGTTGGATACCGTTTACCGCGAACTCGTGGGCCCGCAACAAGAACCGAACCTGTAAACGACAACGCATCATGGATCCCCGTAAACGACCTTGGCTCATCCCCATTTACGTGCTCGCTGCCGTTCTGCTCTTCGGCGGCGCGGTGATGTTGCTCTGGAACGCCATTCTCCCCGGACTCACGGGTTGGGGCCAGCTCACCTTTCCGAAGGCGGTCGGCCTGTTGGTGCTGTGCCGCATCCTTTTCGGTGGCTTCCACGGGCGGCGCGGTGGGCCGGGCGGGCCGCCGTGGCGCAACAGTGCCCAATGGCGCGATCGCTGGAAGAACATGAGCGACGAGGAGCGCACGCAGATGCGCAACCGCTGGCGGGATCGTTGCGGGCCGCGCTGGGGGGAACGGCCGGAACAAGAAGGATCAAAGTGATCCGAACGCTTATTCGTCTTCCCCATCATGAGAACGCAACCGACCCCTGCAACCAGTGAGGTGCTCGTCTTCAAAACCTCTGTCGCACACCGCACCGATGTGGAACAACTGCGCCCGTTGCTGGACCGCACCTTGGCCGGCTTTGCGCGCTGGAATTTCGACCTGGAGGATCGCGACAGGATCCTGCGGGTGGAGAACGGCGGTCCAGTAAGGCACGAACTCATCACCGTGATGCGCACGAATGGCCACGAGTGCATCGAGCTGGAGTGAGCTCTGACGGACCCGGATAATTGCAACCAACAACCATCAGCTGAAATTCATCATGTACCAGAAACCTCTTTGGAAAGTCGCGCTCGTGGGCATGCTCGCGGGCGCCTCGATCTATGCCTTCCCCTTCCTCTTGCCGGCCCTGGCCTTCATTTTCCTTGCTGGCCTTGTGCTGCGGACGGTCTTCGGCTTCGGGCATCGCCACGGTTACCGCCATGCCGCTTGGACCGAACGCTGGAAGACCATGACCGAGGAAGAGCGCAAAGCATTCACGGAGAATTTCGGCAACGGTTGTTACGGCTATCGCTATCAGCCTGTGGATGCTTCTCCTTCAACACCGAAACAATAGGGTCACATGAAAAGCAACAGATGGCTCGTTGGCGTGCTCGCTGCAGCCGCCACCTACACAACGCTCCACTTCACCCTGGGGCCGCGCTGGCACTCACATCGCGGTCATTGTGGTGGCAGCCATTGCGGCTGGCACGACGACCAAGCCGGTGATCAGCGCGACGCTGCCGCCCCGTGGCAGGACGACGGGACCAGGAACTGATCAGCGCAGAGCCCAGCGCTTGATGGCGGCCATGGCCGCTTCGCGACCCTCCACGCTTTGCACGCTTGCATTGTCCATCGGATCGTAATTGCTGAGCCAGGTGCAGAGGATCTCCTGAACGCCTTGTGGTAGTTCGTGCACTTCATCCACGTCC
>JBATMK010000089.1:0-2510 GCA_049289815.1 Flavobacteriales bacterium | reverse complement strand
CCCCTTCAGGGCCGAGGCGCGCACATCAGAGGAAGCCCGCAACGTGGCTGATTTCTTCGTCTTCAAGAAGACGGCCTGACCCCGCGTTCAGCGTTTTCCCGGTAGGTATTTGTGAACGAGTGCGTTCAGGTCCGGGACAAGGCGCAGGCCGAGAACACAGGGCCAGAACAAGACCGTGATGACCACCGACCTGAGGATGATGACCGTGAAGGAATTGACCGGGCCGTACACAAAAAGGTCAAGCTGCAGTGGCATCCAGTACACTAACGCGCCGACCGCCACTGCGATAGCCGCCACCATCGCCATGCGAGACTCGAAAGGTTGCAGGCCATAGCGCTGGTACAAGTAGCCCACTTTTACCGCTATCACCACAGCGAAGCTGGCCAGTGTGCTCCATGCGGCGCCCTCGATACCCCAAAGGCGGATGAAGAACCAGTCGAACACGACCGTGCAAGCAAGCACCAACGCACTGGAAAAACCATCGAACCGGAAGCCCTTGCTCATTGTTATGATGCCACCGTTGATGCCTACGGCAAGGTTCAGCAGGTTGGCGCCGCTGATGATGATGACCACCCGATAGGCAACCGAGTAACCCGCTGGCAGGAAGGTGAACAGGTCGGCGAGGCTGAGACAAACAACAAGGAACAGGAAAGCCCCGATCGCGAATGATGTGCTCGCCGATCGGGTGTACACCAGCTGGATCAGGGACAGGTCCTTGCGCTTCCATGCTTGGGCCAGTATGGGCAATGCGGGTTGGCTCAAAGCACGCGCAGGCGCTGAGATCACAGACCCGAAGAAATACGCAACAGAATAATAGGCCACGTGTTTCAGGGCCAAAGTCCCGAGCAAAGCACCGATCATGATCTGGTCGATGCTGCCCAACACCACTGAGGCCATGCTGGTGGCCATCGTGTATGAACCAAAGACGGCCATGCTCCGCAACAACCTCTTCCGGGAACGCACCCATTGCGGCCGCCAGGTGAGATCGCCCGTTGCTTGAAGGACGAAGAACATGGCCGCTGTACAGACCAGGAAGAGCGAAGTGAACAACACCATGAACGAACCGAAGCTCAGTCCGAACTTCCAATGGAGCACGATGAGCAACGTCTGCAGAAGGCGCAATACCACTTCGCGCAACAGGGTGGGCAACACACTACGGCCGAGCGATCGGCTATAGGCACGAAGGATCAGGAAGAACACCTCCGACAATATCAACGGTAGGGCGAACAGACCGTAGGCGCCGTACAGGTTGTTGCCGTCGGCGAATACCGCTGTGAACATTCCATGGAACAGGCCCACGCAGGCCATAGCAAGCAATGATCCGCCAAAACCAATGGCCAATGCCAGGGTGAGCAAACCGCCATGGCGTCGGGAAGGATCACGGAAGTAGGGGAAGTAGCGGACGATGGTATTGTCCAGGCCGAACTGGGCAAAGGCGCCCGCTATCGTGGCTATACTCACAAGCAACCGCGTCAGCCCGAACTGATCATCCGGCAGAATGCGCGGATAGAGGATCGCGATATTGAGGAAGCCGAGAAAAAGACCGGTGTACGTCAGGACCGTGTTCTGTATGGTCTGTTTCGCCAGGGTCCCCATGCGTGAAATGTAGCCGCTGATTTCCGGCTATTGTCAGAAGGTGTCAAGATCGGCGCGAGAGAAAGAGAGATCGCCGATCGGCAAGCCGCTGCCGAGGTCGAGATGACCTATGGGCAGGCTGCGCTCCGGAACAGTGATGGTAGAAAGGAGCGTGAACAGCGGATGACCTTCGGAAAAGGTGCACACCGCCTGACTGCAGTAGAAGATCCCGGCCGCACGCGTTATGGCCCGCAGGACAAGGTCTGCATCCGGCGCTCCTTTGAACCTGATATCACCGACGTAGAGATGCACTGCCGGTTTCACAAACATCCGGACACCGGCAACTTCGATCCAGAGCGCGCCCATGGCCTGCTTGTAGCCATGGAACCGCTCATCGTGCACGCACGCATCAGTTTGCGTTTCCGTAGCGAGTGGAGCGGAGATCACGCGCGACGCCCGCCTTCTGATGATCGCGGCGTAAACCGGTTTGAACAAACGGGACTTGGAGGCGAGTTCGCACAGTGGCAGTGCTCCCGTCCTGAAGCGGAGATCGTAGAGATGGCCCGACAGGGTCCAGTTGAGCTTGCGTTCGAACCCTGGCAACGAGTTCTCATTGGGGAAGCCGAAAACAAAGCGCACCCCGTTCTCCTGCGCCAAGGCGTAGGTCAACTTCGCCAAGCGGATGAAGAGTCCCTTCTTCTGATGGTCCGGATCGGTCATGGTGTCCCCGCTCTGGGCGGCGAGGTGCACTTGGCCTTTCAGGTTCACGAGAACCGGGAAAACACCATAGTAGGCAGCTGGTTCGCCGGTGGCCGCGAAAGCCAGGTAACCGATGTCCGCCGCCCCGAAAGGCGCTGTGTTGAATTTGGCCCCTACTTGATCAAGCGAAAGATGCGTTCCGAAACATCGGCGCACCAAGGTGATCAAATGCTGGT
>JBATMK010000088.1:0-2698 GCA_049289815.1 Flavobacteriales bacterium | reverse complement strand
CGACCGAAGATCCGGTGCCCTTGGATCGTGGCGTGCTCACCGTGCAGCACGGCGGTGCCGATCGCTCATTAGCCGGCGCATTGATCGCCATTCATGGCGCGCCTGGCGAGGACGGCAAACTGCAAGGCCTGCTGGACATGCTCGGCATTCCCTACCAGACCGGCGGCGTGCTGAACATGGCGCTCAGCTTCAGCAAGTACAGCACGGTGAGCCTGTTGCGGCAGATGGGGTTCGCCGTTGCGCCATCGGTGCTGTTGCACGCCGGTGCCGCCGACCTGGAACGCACCGTGCTGGAGAAGGTGGGCCTCCCCTGTTTCATCAAACCCGATGAGAGCGGCAGCAGTCTCGGCATCAGCAAGGTGAAAACAGCGGAGGAGTTAGGCCCCGCATTGGCCAAGGCCTTCGCGGAAGGAAGCACCGTGATGGCCGAGGGCGCTGTGCAGGGCCGCGAACTCACCTGCGGCGTTATCCGCCTGAACGATCACGTGCAAGCACTGCCCATCTGCGAGGTGCGCCACACCCACGAGTTCTTCGACTACGAAGCCAAGTACCATGCAAAAGACACCGAGGAACTGGTGCCCGCCCCGCTACCCGAAGAGGTGACACGGAGCGTGCAAGAACGCAGCGAAGCGATCTACCGCGCCCTCAACTGCCGCGGCATGGTGCGCGTGGACCACATCCTCACCAGTGAAGAGCTCTACACCATCGAGGTGAACACCACACCGGGTTTCAGTGCCGCAAGCATCTACCCGAAGATGTTGGAAGTAGCGGGGATCGGCGTGAGCAAGGCGATCAATGCGCTTATTGAGGGGATGTTGGGGAAGAGGTAAGGAGTTGTGAGTGGAGAGTAGTGAGTGGAGAGTGGCGAGTGGGAGTCCTAGGTGGAGAGACGGCTTAGAGTTAAGGCAGTCAACCGTTTTCAACATGGGTATGCAAGGATTCGAGGATTCGATCGCTTGGCAGCGCGCGATGGACTTGAATGAGGCGATCGACATCGCCCTGACAGGTAGCCGGAATTTCGGGTTCAAGGACCAACTGTTCCGTGCGGCTTTGTCGATCTGCAATAATCTGGCTGAGGGCTTTGAGATGCCAACCACCCCGCACAAGATCAAGTACTTGTGGACGGCAAAGGGTTCCTGCAACGAGGTCTGCTCAATGCTCCTCCTCGCCCGACGCCGGGGTTATTTCGCCGAAGCCGAGATCGAACGGATGCTTGGTCTGCAAGACGAAGTGAGCCGATTGATAAGATCGTACATAGACAAGCACGGTGGTTAAGCGAGTGGAGAGTGACGAGTGGACGGTGTACTGAAAGGTGTCGGCTGCCAGACTCGCCACTCTACACTCACCACTCGCCACTACTCAGAAAAGAACCGTGCGAACTTCCACACAGCCTGCCCGCGATGACTGATCGCATTCTTCTTCTCCAGCGGCAACTCCGCGAAAGTGAGATCGCTCATTTGCGGAAGGAAGATCGGATCGTAACCGAAACCTCCTGCTCCGCGTGGCTCGGTGGTGATCGCCCCACGCACCTCGCCTTCGAAGAGCTGCTCTGTTCCGTCAGCTGCGATGTAGGCGATCACCGTGCGGAAGCGCGCGTTGCGGTCGGACTTGTCACGGAGTTGCTCCAGCAACTTCTTCATGTTGTCGGCTGCATTGCGCTGCGGGCCGGCGTAGCGCGCGCTGTACACACCCGGCGCACCGCCCAAGGCATCCACCTCCAGCCCGGTATCGTCTGCCATGCATGCACACTTCACACGCGCATGCACGTAACGCGCCTTCTGCAAGGCGTTCGCCTCCAATGTGTCACCCGTCTCCGGCACTTCCTCCACGATACCCGCGTCCTTCAAGGTGTGCAGGCTGAAATGCTTGGGCAGCAATAGCCGCAGCTCCTCGAGTTTACCAGCGTTCGCCGTGCAAACCACCAATTTGTTGTCCGCCATTCCCTGTTGATGCGCCGCCCTCCATGCCCCGGTAGCGCCTGACCAAGAAACTACTTTCGCCCCGATCCCCCTGATGCGCATCTCCGTCGACGCCAACCACTGGAAGGTCCTACCCGATCTGCGCGAGCTGTTCGCACACCGCGATCTCTTCCTCACTCTCGCCATCCGCGACCTGAAGGTGCGCTACGCACAAACGGTGCTCGGCCTGGCTTGGGCCGTGGTGCAACCGCTGGCCACCCTCATCATCATGACGCTCATTTTCGGTCGCGCGGTGAAAGTCGAGACAGGCGGCGTTCCCTATCCCCTCTTCGCCATCGTGGGCATCAGTGCGTGGAGCTACTTCTCCTTCGTATTGAAGGAGAGTGGAGGCAGCATCATCGGCGCGCAGGAGATCGTGCGCAAGATCTATTTCCCGCGCCTCATCATCCCTTTGAGCAAGGCGGCCGTTGGCCTTATGGACCTGCTGGTGGCGCTGCTAATGGTGGTGGTGCTCTTCCTCTGGTACCGTTTTGCGCCGGGCTCACACCTCATCTACGTGCCGGTCTACCTGCTGTTGGTGATCTTCTTCGCCTTGGGCATCGGCATTTGGATCAGCGCACTCACGATCCGTTTCCGCGATCTGCAGCATGTTGTGCCCTTCATGATCCAGTTCGGCCTGTTCATCACACCGGTGGCCTATCCGGCCAGCGCCATCACCGCTTCGCTGCCGCATTGGGCGCAGGTGTTGTACTTCCTCAACCCCATGGCCGGCGTGGTGG
>JBATMK010000087.1:0-8591 GCA_049289815.1 Flavobacteriales bacterium | reverse complement strand
TTCCAGTTCTTTGCGAGGGGCCACTATTCAACGATCACCCGGTCTCTGCCGAGGACCGATCCAAGGCGATCGCTCATTTCCACTATATACGATCCGGCAGCAACCCCGATCAACGGCAACTCCAGCCGATCGCGGCCTTGGCCGTTCACCTGTTCGTGTATTACCGAACGGCCATCGGCACCGATGAACGCGATAGCGGAAACCTCGTTCATCGCATTCGCTCCCGTGCTCGCCAGCGTCACCGTTCCGCCCTGCGCCACCGGGTTGGGTGCCAATAGGATCATGGCAGGTGTGGAAGTCTCGGCGATGCTGGAGAAGGTGTCATCGCTCCAACGTGCAGCGTAGTTGTGGCCGTTGAAGGCGCCCTCGCCGAAGGAGTACAACTCATCGTGGTACACTGCCTGTGTGCGCGCCCCGGCACCGAGGTCGGTGCCGAGCACGGTCCAGGCACCATCCCAATACGCGGCCCGGTTGGCCGTCGCGCCGTTCACCGTCCAGAACGAACCACCAACGAAGAGTTTGCCACCAGAGGCAACAAGGGATTGCACGCCAGCGGTCGCACCGCCCACACCACCACCCACATCACTCCAGCTGGTGCCGTCCCACGCCGCGATATCGTTCACCGTGGCCGAGCCCATCGCCAGGAAATGTCCACCCGCATACAGCTTACCGTTGTACACAACCAATGGCCGTACGATGTCGGTGAAGGTGATGCCGGGGATGCCTCCACCAACATCGCTCCATGAGGTGCCGTTCCACCGTGCGATGCCGTTCACCGTGGCCCCATCGAAGTTGGCGAAGGCACCCGAGGCGTAGAGCTCGCCGTTGTATGAAGCGAGGGAGTACACCTCCACGCTACCGGCGTTGTTCTCGATGGACACCCAGTTGGTGCCGTTCCACTTCTGCACGCAGCGGGGGAAGAGCGCGCCGCTGCCTTGACCGCACATGTACAGCTCGCCGTTGTGTATGGCGAAGCCGCGTGGTGTGTTGATCAGGCAGTCGGTGCCCATCGGGCTCCAGGTGCTGCCGTTCCACCGCGCCACCTTCTGGATGGGCATGCCAGCTACGGAATCCACCCAGCCGCCGGCGATGAGCTCACCATTGAATTCGATCAACGCCGAGACCACGTGGCTGAAGGCCCCGGTTTGGAAACCGCCGCTCACATCGCTCCATGCGCTGCCGTTCCAGCGTGCGATGCCCAGGCAAAGGTTGCCGTCGGCATGCTCGAAGTTCCCGCTCGCGTAGAGTTCGTCGTTGTACACTGCGGATGCGTGCACATACATGTCCATGCCGCTGCCCACCGCTACCCACTGTGCCCGCGTGGTGGTCAGGCAACCCAACGTTGCAAGAGTGAAGAGGAATCGTGTTCTCATTGGATGAAGTTTTTGTCCGGTACAACGCTACCCGCATCCAGGGGGCTTTTGCGTGCGGTGCGTACCGGCTTTTGGTAAGGTGGATACCGTAGATGGCCTATGGAAGCAGCCCAGCGCCCACCTTTACTACTGCCCGATCGTCGGCCACCGGTGCGCAAGGAGGTAGCTTGCGCCCCGAACCCGGCTCTTTTGGCCGGGGGTAAAAACAAGTAGTACAATGGCAAGTGGTAAAGTAAAATTCTTCAACACGGAGAAAGGTTTTGGTTTCATCACCCCCGACCAGGGTGGCAAGGACATCTTCGTCCACAAGACGGGTACCCGTGACGACCTTTACGAAGGTGACACGGTCACCTTCGACGTGGAGGAAACCCCCAAAGGCATGAACGCCGTGAATGTTCAAAAGGCGTAAAGACGCTTCCGATAATAGAAGTGCGAAGCCCCGACATGTCGGGGCTTCGTCATTCCAGGCCGTTCCAGGAAGTTCATCAGGATGCGTTCCCACGGCGAAGGACGATCGCTACATTGGCTAACCAACACCCTTCACGATGAAACACGTATTTGCTCTGCTGGCCCTGGTCGTCGTTCCCGGGATCACGTTCGCGCAGACCATCCAGCGATCGGGTTCACCTGCGGGTGCACGACCCACGCAGGATCTTGGAGCGCGCAAGAGTGTGTGTGATACAACCTGGCTGTTCCAGACCGCGGGGGTATTTCCTACCGGACTGGCCACCGATGGCTTTGGCTATTGGGTAGCGGATGTCAACATGCCTGAGATCCACCGTGTTGACCTCAACGGTTCCTTTTTGTCATCGCTTGCCGTTCCAACGGGGGGCGCGGCCGGATTGTACTTCGATGGCATCTACTTGTGGGCTGTGTTGGAAAGCGATGGCGCACTGGTCCAATACGACCCGACATTGGGCACCGTGCTGGCGAACTACACGTTGCCCTTCCAAAGCGCCGACAACAACCACTGGGGTGTGGCGGGAGAAACGGGCGCCCTGTGGGTGAGCGTTTACGGGGTAGGCGGCCATACCGAACTGTTGAAGATCGATCCGGCCACCGGCACGGTGATGGACACCGTGGAACTCGCCCAGCCCACGATCCTTGGCCTGATCGTGTTGAACGGCGATCTCTATGGCATCGACCTGGGCAGCCAGTCGCTGCTGGAGTTGGATCGGACCACCGGTGCTGTTCTCAGCACTACGCCTTGGTGTTTACCATACCCTCTCGGGGTCGCGTGGTCGGCGGCAACAGGGCTGGTCGGTGTCAGTTCGAACAGCATCAACGGCGGCGTGCAAAGGGTGATCCGCGTGAACAACGGACCGACCGGCATTACCGATCAGATGGGTGCCGAAGCGCTTCACGTGTATCCCGTTCCGGCATCGGACCTGGTGACGATCGATCTGCCGAACCGGCGGATCCTTGGAGCGCGCCTGGTCGATGTGTCCGGCCGTGAGGTGCTGATCGCGCACTTAAGCAGTGAGCGTGTGGAACTGCCGGTGGCTGAACTGCGCGCGGGTCCCTATATCGTGGAGGTTGACGACGGGCGCGTACTACACCGGGTTAGAGTGCTGGTGACTCATTGAAGGAGGCCACCACCTTTATTACGGACCGATCGTCGGCCACGGGTGCGCATGGGGGTAGCTTGCGCCCTCAAACCCGGCTCTTTTGGCCGGGGGGTAAAACAAGTAGTACAATGGCAAGTGGTAAAGTGAAGTTCTTCAACACGGAGAAAGGATTTGGTTTCATCGCCCCCGATCAAGGCGGCCAGGACATCTTCGTGCACAAGTCAGGGACCCGGGACGACCTCTATGAGAACGACAAAGTGACGTTCGAAGTTGAGCAGACCCCGAAAGGCCTCAGCGCGATCAACGTCGTGAAGGCTTAAGGATCCCTTCAGATCCAAGAACTACGGAGCCCCGGCGAAAGTCGGGGCTCCGTCTTTTCAGGGAGGCGGTCCGCTCCGCGATCAGCCCATTACCGCCACTGCTTCTGCGTAACGCTCATTGCGCGCATCCCACTCTTCCCAGATGATGCGGTTGCTCAAGGATGCCGGCTTCAACGTGGCCGGTGCCCAGTTCTCATGTTGTAACCCCATCACCAGAACGGGTCCGAAGAAGGGTCGGCCGCCTTTGGTGAACCGGAAACAGGTCGGATGCTCCTTGGCGCGACCGCCATCATCAATGATGAGGCAGTGGTCCTCTTGGAAGTCGATGGTCTCGATGAGTTCGGAACCCAGGACGCCGGGTACCTCTTCGGAGCTGATGTCGATGAGTTCAACGGTGCAGTGGTCGGGGTCTATCTTGATGGCGCGCATGGTTCTTTTTTGTTGAAGGCGCTGTCACCCCGGCCACAACCGAGGCTGCGCCTGATGTGATCAGATGGCTGCGATCAATTTGCGGAGCTCCGTTGCACTGATCTTGAGCTTGGCTTCCAATCGGCTGATGAGTTCCGCCTCAAGGCCTTCGGCAAAGAAGAGGTCGTCATCGTTCAGGTGGCCGAACTTGTTCTTGAGCTTGAATTTCTTGTGCCCCCAAGTACTGTTGTTGATCTTGAAGCCGTTCGCTTCCGATGGGATCAAGGGGTGCTCCATGGTGATGCGATCAATGGTGCCTGCGCCCCGACAAGGTGTCGGAAACTCGCGCAAGCACTGGTATTGGAACTCGACCGCCTGTTGATCGATCTGTCGATCGGTAGATGAGCAGCGTCCCAAGGAAGCGGGACAAGTGAAGACCACCTACAGGTCTTCGGAAGCTTGGAAGCGGGGCCAAGCGTGGGGACAAGGTAAGCCTGTATGGCGGGATCGGTGCCGGAAGTGTCGAACTTCCCCGGCGATCGGTGCCACCCATGCGCTTCCTGCCCCACGAACATGCTGCGGTGACGGCAGCATTGCAAGCTCACGGCGTGGATGCCCGAAGCGTCCTCTTCGTGAAGAGGCGTGGAAGACTACACATCGAACTGCCCGGTAGAGCGGGCGCATTTGTGTTCTTCCGGCGGAAGTCCACCACGTTGGATGCGCAGGGCAAATGGCAGGATCGAGTGGACTACTTCATCGGCAATACCAAGGCGGAAGGTCTTGGCTGCACATGGGACGTCGTGCTTCAGGCCTTCACTGGTTGGTTGAAGGGCACCGATGGCACAACCGGCTTCGCGTGATCAGTCCGCAGTATTGCTGCGCAGAGCGCGGAGCACGCCTTTCCCGTCCAGTTCTTCAGCATGTTGCACATCGCCGAGGCGGAACATCACTGGCAGGGGCAGCCAACGGTTCACCTTCACTTCAGCCTTGCAGAAGAACCCGAGATGCTCGTACGCATAGGGTGAAGGCATGTGCAGCAGATCGACAACGGGCATGTTCGCATCGCCAGCGATCACGGATGGCGGAACCGTATCACTGACCTTCGAAGGCGCCTGTCCATGAAGACGGTGACAAGCGACCAGGATCAAAAAGCCGAGCAACGTGCGCCTCATTCCTTCAGGAAACGGCTCGAGTGCGTGCTATCATGCGTGGAGACCGTGATGCAATACACGCCTGTGGTCCATCCGCTCACGTTCACGGTCATGCGACCGTCACCGCGCCCTTCGGCTTCAAGAACAGTGCGGCCCAAAGCATCGGTGATCAGCACATGTACGGCTTCCGCATTGGCGCCGTGCTCGATCCAAAGGAGATCGCGGGCAGGATTGGGGTGAATGCTGAAGGCCGCACCATCATCTTCTTCCTCCACACCCACGCCGCTCACGGAACAGCAGTCGCTTACCCAAGTTGCGTCGCTGGATTCTGCCGCAGCGGTTGCCCCCAATTGTCCATCGGCCGTCCCCGTACGGTCCAAGATCACTTGGCCTCCATCGTTCAGCTCCCAGTAGGCGACCAGATCGGCTGTGGTCCCGGGCAGGCTCATACCCATTTGTGCCTGGATCTCCGCAGCCGTGCGCGCGCGGTCCCAGATACGCAACTGCGAAATGTTGCCGTTGAAGCCATAGCCAGCACCGTCGTCGTTGCCGATCCACAGCGTGCTGGAGGCGCTGGTCACCGTGGGGTTGGTGGTGAAGATCACGCGCGTCCCGAATTCGATGCCGTCCGCAAAGAAGTGGAGCGTGTCCGCGTTGCGCGCGACCGCCACATGATGGCAGGTACCATCGAGCAAGGTGGCGCCCAGCGTGCCGTTGTCGAGGGCGAAATAGTTGGTCCCCTCGATCTGTACTGCGAGCATTTTCACCGTTGAACCACCCCAAAGTCCGTGGAAGAAGAAGAGGAGGCCCGCACCGAATCCAGGGATGTTCGCAAGCATACGCGGGTGTTCCACTTGCAGTGCCTCCTCGCCGCGCACCCACGCCTCAATGGTGAAATCGCCCAGCCCGATGGCGTTCAGCGCTGTGTTGGGCGCGGTCACCAGATCGTCGGCGCCATCGAAGGTGAGGCAGTTGGTGCTTTGTGCGATCGCGCCGAAGGGCATGGCGCAAGCGAAGAGGACAGCGGGTAGATGTGGTTTCATGGATGGGGGTTGTGCGGTGCAATGACGAACGCGGGCAAAAAGGGTTGCGACCAGGGCTAAACCCAGCAACGATCCACCGCATACTTCACCAGACCGGCTGTGCTGCGCACGTTGAGTTTGGCCATGAGGTTCTTGCGGTGGGTCTTCACCGTATCGGTGCTCACGAACAGTTCGGTGGCTATCTCATCGTTCGTGCGCTCCAAGGCGATCAGGCGGATGATCTCGCGTTCGCGTTGCGTCAGCCCGAGGTATTCGCCATCGATGCGCTTGTCGGTATGGCGGTATCCGTTGGCCACACTTTCGCGCGCCACTGCACAGATGTAGCGGCCGCCGTCCATGACGAGGTCCACGGCATCGAGCAGTTCTTGATCGGTGCAGCCCTTCACCACGTAACCGCGCGCGCCCTCGATCAGCATGCTGTTCACGTACTCGATATCCGTAAGCGCGCTATGAGCGATCACCTTCACCTCGGGGTGGTTCTGTCGGAGCCTCCGGGCGGTATCGATGCCGTCCATCTCGTGCATGGAGATGTCCATGAGCACGATATCGGTCTCCACGGTCTTCAACAGATCGAGCAGGGCTCGGCCCGTGCGCGCATCACCAGCGATCTTGATCCGGTCCTCCTGCGCGAAATGCTTGCGCAGACCATCGGCCACCAACTGCTGGGCATCGGCAACTACGATTCGGATAGGGGTCATGGCGCTTGGGAAGGATCGGCGGTGCTAAAGAAAGCACGGTCAAGGCATAGTGCAACGCAGCGGAACCGGGCATTGGCCCGGTTCCGCCTGTCCTACCTCCACCTCCCTTCCTATGCGTCCGTGCCGTTCAACTCCCGCAGCACCTTGCGGATCTCCGCAAAACTGCTGGGCTTGAAGTCGAGCTTCATCTTCTTCGTGTGGTCCACCGGTTGGTGGCAGAGCATGGGCTTCCCGTTCTCCACTTTGTAGGCGAACACCACCGCAGGTTGGTTCCTGGGCATGTTCTCATAGCGGTAGGAGTTGCCCTCGGTATGCTCGAGTTGCAGCATGCTCTTGATGCGGGTGAAGACCACGTAGACCTGCTCCTCGCTGGCATCGGGATCCGCAATGGCCAGGATGGTGCGCGGACCTGGTTCGTCCATGAAACGATCGCAATTGATCCAGCCTAGGCGCGATGTGGTAAGCACATAGCCCATGAGGTTGTTGGTCGTAGCGGCATTGCCGAGGCTGTCCAGTCGTGCGGCGTAGGCGTCGTTGTACTGCTCACGTTCCTTGCGCCACTCGGCTGTAAGACTGTCGTTGCGCAGGCGCCATGCGGCCATGATGCTGTCATTGCGTGGGCGCACTGCTTCGCGTTGCCGTTGGTAGGTTTCAAAAGCCGGTTGCCATACCTCGCGTTTCCATTGGTCGTGATGGTCCTCCTTCGTGCATTCCCATTCCGCTGATCGCGCAGCGAAGTCCTCCAGGGCTTGTGGATAGGCGGCACATTCCAGTTCGTACTGATCAACGCGGCGGGCGTGTTTCTCCAACACAAGGGCATGCTTGTCCATGGCAGCATCGTAGCGGCGCTCGTCATTGTTGCGCACGGTTTCCCGGCTCACGAAGCGCCACCAACGATAGGTGCTGTTGAAGCTCTCGCGGCGTGGCGCATTTGGTTCTTTCGGATGGATGGGTTCCGCTGGTTTGCGCGGTGCGTTCTTGGGTGCGTGGTAAACGAGCTTCTTCATGGCCGGCCATTGCAGCACCGGTGGATCGGTGCTCACGCGGATATTCTCCGATATCGCCCAGCTGAACGTCGTGCTGGCGGGCGGTGTATTCCAATCGCTGCCGTCCTGGCTCACGAAGAGTTGCATGCCGTCCTTCTGCTCCGTGCCGGGAAGGGTGACGGTGATCGGCTTTGACGGGTCGAGGGAAAGTGCTGCGCCATCGCTGCCCACGGCTTCGATCTTCAGCATGCCGGCGGTCTCGATCAATTGATCGCCGCTGCGTGTGCTCAAGGCATGTCCGAGGATCACATCAAGGTCCAGCGCGTCGGTCACGTTCAATTGAACGGATCCTTTCACGGGCCGGCCATCGGCATCCAGCAATGCAAGCGCCGGTAATTGGAGCCTGGCACCTGCGGCGGTGGTGATCGTTAGTTCGCTGTTGGGGTCGATGTTGAAGGTTTGCTCGCTGCCTTCGCGCAGGCGCGCTTGCAGGTCGGCGGTGGTTTGCCAGTGATTCACGGTACACGTCAGTTGCACACGCCGGTTGGCGGCCTGACCTTCCTCGTCATTGTTGCTGGCGATCGCTTTCCGCTCCCCGAAGGCGCACAGCGTGATCAGATCCTCGGGACTGCCATGGTCAAGAAGGTAGGAGCGTACCGCTTCTGAACGGCGCAGGGCCAACTGCTCGTTGTAGCCCAAGCTCGCATCGCTGTCGGTATGGCCCGCGATGGTGAACTCCACATCGGCTTGTGGGTCGGTGTTCGCCAGGAACGCGTCGAGGAGCGCGATGGAACCGGCCGTGAGTTCATACTCATCGCTGGCGAAGTGCACCAGCGTATCGCGCTGGGTGTTTGCGGCGCGACTTCCGAAGAAGGCCAACAGGAGAAGGAGGAAGAGCAGGCTGCGGAGCATGGTAGTGGGGTTTTGGTTTGTGGCGCCGACCGGCCAAGTGCGGAACGCTACACTGAATGCGCCTGAGGCGAAAAGGTGACCACGGGCAGCGCTCGCCCCGGATCCTGCATCTTCGAATTACCAACCCTGTCC
>JBATMK010000086.1:0-13183 GCA_049289815.1 Flavobacteriales bacterium | reverse complement strand
TACCAAGTGAGCGCACTTGTTTCGGTCACCGTCACCGTCGCCGTTGCGTTCGCACAGGGGGCAACACCAGTGACCGTGTAGGTGTAGGTTCCTGATGCATCGGTCGCGGGATCGTACGTGGCGCTGTGCGCGTTTCCACCCAAGGTCCAGGAGCCACCCGCTTGTGGTGTTCCTCCCAAAGAGCTGAACAGGTTCGCCGGTGTGCCGGTGCTGCATATCGTCAGCGTGCCGTTCGTGCCGGCGTTCGCTGCTGCGTTCTCCGTAACCGTCACCGTCGCCGTTGCGTTCGCACAGGGGGCAATACCAGTGACCGTGTAGGTGTAGGTTCCTGATGCATCGATTGCGGGATCGTACGTGGCGCTGTGCGCGTTTCCGCCCAAGGTCCAGGAGCCACCCGCTTGTGGTGTTCCTCCCAACGAACTGAACAGGTTCGCCGGTGTGCCGGTGCTGCATATCGTCAGCGTGCCGTTCGTGCCGGCGTTCGCTGCTGCGTTCACAACCACATTCACGGTCGTCTGTGCTGGAATGCCACAGCCATTGGAGGCAGTTACGACATATGCACCGGTTGCTGCCGTAGTCGCACCGGCTATAGATGGGTTCTGGGCGATCGAGCTGAAGCTGTTCGGACCGGTCCAGCCGTAGGTGATGGTTCCGCTGCCGGTTGCCGAGGCATTCAAATTCAATGTCGAACCGGCGCAGATCGGGCCATTGCTCCCTGAAGCGGATATGGACGGCCCGGAAACCGGTGTTCCAGAACAACCGCAGGTCGGAGGAGTACCGGTGTACACATCATTGATGGTGCACGCATTGTTGTCGTTGCAGGGGGTTCCGGGCAAAGCCGACCCGCCAACAATGCCTAAGCAATCGATGGCACATGGCCCCACTTGGGCGACAGTAGACTCAATGATGCCCGTGCGGTCCTGCCCGTTGAGGGACATGAAGTAGTTCTTGTTGTTCGCGCCGGTATACGTGTCACTAACGATATTGAAGTTGGTGCAAGTGCTGGGCGGTGCATCGATCTTCACGCGCATGATGAGGTTCCAGCTGTCTTGGACCCATCCCGGCGGGGAGCATTCGGCCGCTATCGATGAAGCACCGAACGCGTTATAGGTGAGATAAGTGAAGCTCCCGTTGTCCACCTCCCCGTCCATTGATTCGGTGAGGGAAAATGCTGCCGGGCAGAACTGGGTTCGCAGGCCCAGAGTGGCATTTGACGCAGCTTCCCAACGGATGGTGAAGGTCATCCCGCTCATGATCTGACTGAACGGGGCACCGTTCGGCCTGACGTATACGAGCAGGGAATCGCCAGCCGGATTGGCGCGTAGATCGATGTCAGTGACCGGTTGTGCGATCATTGAACCAGCTGATCCGAACGCGACGAGCCATAACGCCCGCAGTGCTTTTCTGAGAGTGCTCATGTGCAATGGAAAATGGTCCGAAATGTTCTCGGAACCTATGTAACGCAACTAAGGTGCTCCGGGTTCAGGGAAGCTGTTCCGCCCGGGTATTCGTGGGCACCGTGCCACCCACATTGGTCAAAATGGGGTCGCGATCATTGAGGGTCCCAGTGTACTTCACCACACCGTCCAAGTTGTGATCGGTGACGTAGTAACCGCTGATCGTGGACGTTGGTATCGTACCTCCGATGGCCGTAAGGATCGGATCACGATCGTTCAGTGTGCCGGTGTATTTCAGCTCGCTGTGTTCTCCATCGCGCACACCGTTACCCATCCACAATAGCTGAGTGCCGTTCACGTCCTTGCGCGCCTGGGTTCCCCAGGTGGCCGTGTTCGCCGTTGTGAAGTCCACTGGAATGCTGTTAGCCGACAAGGCCACCGGAGCAGCCGTTGCACAACCCAAGTGGTTCCTGTGCCGCACAGCCACGTAGTAATTGCCCCCAGGCTGTGAAAATTGCAGTGTGCCGCCTGTAGGCGATACGACCTGGCCATTGCGCCGTAGCAAGGCGGAACGAGTGGCCACTATGGTGGCGGGATTGCCAGCGCTCCGGAGTTCCACAAGCACCCAATCCACCAACGCTGTAGGACCGGTTGTCGTGAGCAGCGATTGCGTCAAGGTCTCACCACCACCACCACCAGCTTGGGTGAATCCAAGGGCGGTAAAGGGCTCCCCAGCCGGAATGAGGCCGGCTACCCTGAGGTCGTCGCGCATCAAACCTGTGTTGCTGTCAAATGGGCCCTCGAGTTTCGCCACCGGGGCAATGAGCACTCCGCTGTTCACCGTTGCCGTAACGGCAGTGCGCCCACTGGAGCACACCATATCACCTTCATCCACCTCCCAATCATAACAGTAGTAGTAGTACTGCGTGCCCGCGCTGGAATTCTTCACGGACACAAGGCCGGCCAAGGTGTACGGGTAGGTTACCCCTGCATTATTGCGGTACAGGTCCTGCAACGTGGAGGTCACTGTCAATCGTTGATCGTTGCCTTGCGGGATGTTCAAATTCAAATTCACCCGGGACTCACCCGCCGGGACGCTCACCGTGGCCTGGGTCACCAGCGAACCACTTGAACTGAGCACTTGGAAGGTCCTGGTCCCGGCGCTGTTCGCGTAAACCTTCACGCTCTTCAGCTCGAACGCCTGAAGGGCGTCGAATATCAGGTATTGCGTATAGCTACCGTAGGCACCACCACCGGTATTGGTTGTCTTGCCCGTGTAGCCTGAAAGACCGGCCTGGGTGGTGTGGTCCTCGGCGTAGTAAGTGGTGCTGTTGGAGATCACCGGGGTATTGAAATTGTTCCCGGTGCCCATCTCGGTCCCGCCTATGGCCAGATCGAACCAATGCACATCGCCACCGGTGGCTTGCAACGAGGCTGAACCAGGACCTGTGATCGTCGCACCCGTTCCGATAGGTTCAGTGGTTTCGATCACTGAAACGGTGGTGGCCAGACTGGCATCCGTGCCGCAGGTACCGGTCACCGTACAGGAATAGTTGCCATCCGCCACGGCGGAGATCGATTGCGTCGTGGCGCCGTTGCTCCATAGGTAAGAATTGCCAAGAGTGGCCGTGAGTTGCACCGATCCTCCTTCGCAGAAATTGGTTGAACCACTGGCCGTGATCTGCGCAAAGTCGCCACCCGCAGGAACTTGAAGTGTGAGCGTGACGGGCGCGGCCGTCCAGTTGTTGTTATCGTTCTCCTCCAGGAAGTTGTTGTTCGGGTCCACTTGCATCACCACCCAGTAGTTGCCGTTGCAGGTACCGGGGGGAATGTTGATCCACATGCCGTCCAAGCTCTCGCTGTACACATCTGTATAGCCCACCGAAATGCCTTGGGAGATCTGGCTGCAGTTGTAGGCTCCACCTCCATGGCCGTAGTTCTGGAACTGGCTGCTGCTCGTGAGCGGAGTGCCTGCACCATACTGTTGCGCCGTACGGCAATGACCATCGGCGCTTCCGTTGGTGCAACTGTAGTAGTCCATCAGACAGAAACCCACCTTGGCCCCATTTCCCAGGATCGGCCAATTCAGGGGGTTCGGATCGGTGGTCTGGCTGCGCAGTGTGAAGATCGCCCAGTCGTCCACGTGGTTATGCCCGTGACTGGGGTGGTAGGTCATGGTACCCGCGAAACGCTCGGTGAATGTCATCCCGTTCCCGTTCTTGTGGTAGACCCGCTGGAGGATGAGCTGCTTCGGCGTCTGGCTGTTCGGGCACGTGAACGTCTGCGTGCTCATCGGGTCATTGATCGAGAAAGTGTCTGTGCCGCAGAGGAACCAACGATAACCGTTCTGGTCCACTCCACGCACGTTCAGCGCACCATGCCCGATGTTCGGTGTCGAACCGGTAACACGCAGCCGGCCGGGGTTGGAAGCATCGTTCTGTGCGTATTCGCTGGGGCCACCGGCATAGCTCTCCAGCGCTTTCCAACTGATGGTGATATCCGGAAGCAGGTCACAGTTCGTCTGCCCGCCCACGGCGCAAAGACAACTGGTGCCGTTGGTGGTGGAGCATTGCGCGTTCAGCAGGAGCGCGGAAGCAACAGGGGCGCATGCCACCAAGGCACGCAGGGCGTAATGTTTAAGCATGGAGCGTGTGTGATTTCCCGAGCAAGAAAGCCAAATGTAGTCCGGACCATATGCATGGTCAAGGAATCGGACAAACCGGTTCATCGACAGATCATTCGCTTTGCGACCATCCTCTCCGAGTGCATTATGCCGAGGGTGTACAAGCCATGGGACAAGCCCGGAAGCCCAAGGATTGCGAATTGTCCGCCTGGACTTTTCCCGTCCCCCACCACGCGCCCGGACGCGTCCCACAAGCACCATCGGAATTCGCCCTGAATGCCCCTGGCATCGACAAGCACTTGATCCGAGAACGGGTTCGGAAAGGCTTCCACGGAGACCCCGCCGCCCTCCGGGCCCAAGACCGCATCAAAAGGATTGAAACGAGCTGCCCCGCCAATGCCGGTACCCACCCAGATCGAGCCGTCGGGTGCAAGGCTCACACAGTTCACTTCATTGTCCGGCAGGTCTGAGTTCAATGTGTTGTAGGTCGTCCAGTTGCCATTGTTGGCCGAAAGGATCGTCAGCCCTGCATTCTGGGTGGCGATGATCTTGCGATCCGCGGCGTCCACCACAATATCGTTCAGCGAGTTGCTCGGGATGTTGCTCAGCTGGGTAGTGAATTGGAAGAAGAGCCCGTCGTTATATCCCGCGGCGAAATGGAGCAAGCCACCCGAAGGACATGCTGCCCAGCGATCCCCCTGGCTGTCCAAGGCCACGCCCAGTGCGGTATTGTCGGGCAATTGGTCCACGCTGGTATTGTATACGCGCACAAGGGTATCAGTGAGGTAGGTGAAACCTGCGTTCAGCGTGCCGATGCATACCAAGCCATCAATACGCACGGCAACATCGGCAATGTTCACACCCGGCAACTCGATGTTGTTGTAGCTCGTGTCCGTGTTGTTGTAAATGTGCCAATCGACAAGGTCGGTCCATGCCAACCCGTTGGTGGTGCTGAGCCAGGCATTGCCCTGTTGGTCGAAGGTGATATTGCGCACCTGATCGCTCGGCATCGGCGAGGTACCTGGCATGTATTGGGTCCATGCCGCCCCGTCCTTGATAACAAGGCCTTGTGTGAACAATCCGATCCAGAGACGGCCTTGCGCATCACAGGCCAAGGCTCTTATGTCGTTCTCCGGCAACCCGCTGCCGGTCTGGAGAACTTCCCATGTGGAACCATCATAGTGGCACAGGCCCCAATCCGTTCCTACCCAAGTGCCTCCGATGCTATCATGGGCAATGGCCCGTACGGTATTGCTGGGGAACCCGGCCGTGGTCATATCGAACACATCCCATGATTGGGCCAAGGTGCTTGCGCACAAAAGCAAGCCAACGTGCAACGCGAGTGTCCTGGACATTGTGGAGTGCAACTCGAACGCCAAACTACCCAACCCGCCACGGAACGCAAAGCCCATGGTGTGAACTCACCTCCCGGTGCGGCAGCTTACCGGGCAACAGTGAACCGCGCAGTACGACCCTTTTCGTTGCCGCAACGAACGGTGTATTGACCGGAAGCCAATGACGACACATCAAGGCCTGTGGAACGGACCACCCCACCATCAGCCTCAAGGACCACACGACCAAACGCATCACGAACTTGAAGGCGGATGTTGGTTGCGTTCTCCAAGCCGGTGAAACGCAACAGATCGCTTGCGGGCACGGGGTATGCGCCGAAAGACGGGGCCGCGACCTCGGGAATACCGATGCTGATCGAATGGGCGATCTTCAACAACTGGTGCGTGGTGGCGTTCACTGCCCAGACCGCCCCATCGGGACCGATCTCGATGCCCATGATCCCCGGACTGTTGGTTACGATCCTGCCGATCTCCGGCGTGTTCGAGTCCGCGATGTCATATACAACGATGTCGCCGTTGCTATGGTCGCTCACCAACAAGCGATCGCCGAGGAGCGCTATGCCTGCGGGTTGCACCAAGCCCGTGGTGGCCACATCATCCCACACGGCACCTGTCATCTGCGTGTATTCCACGTACGACTCGAACGGCCCGAAGGTCGGCGCGCCGTTCGGTGTGCCGCTGGTGATATCCAGGCGGACCACGCGCTGGCCACCGAAGTCGACGGCATAAAGCCAGTTGCTCGACTTATCCAGCACGCAGTGGCTCACGATGTGATCGTTCGGGTCGCGGGTGAAGGTCATCCCATCATACCGGCGGATCACCGCGTTGCCGTGGTAGTCGTTACCCGGTCCATGATCAGCCTTGAAATCGTGCATCACCACGTCCTGGTTGTAGCCGTCCACCACCCAGTACCTGTTCCAGAGCTCGTGCGCGATGCCCTGTGCATTGGGGGTTACATGCAGCATGTCCAAGTGGCTGCCCAAGGGGCCGAAAATATTCTGCGCATAAATGGCCGGGTCGCTGCTCCAGAGCGAGATCCCCGTGAAGGGCTGCCCACCGTTGTGATTGGCATCGAACACGCCTGGGCATGTGCTGAAGTTGTTGTTGTCACCGAACGCGATGCCGGTGGCCAGGCTCATGAAGTGCCAATTGTTCGGGTCCTCCTGCATCAAATGGGTCTGACCGGTCTCTCCCACGTTGGTGAACTTCACCGTGCTGCTCCCGCTGGCTTCGGTATCCTTGTTCAGCACCCACAATTCGTTCCGGGAAAGATCCGGGTGGAAGGCCAGATCCCGCGGCACCAAAAGGTCCTCGTTGCTGTTCGCCACCGCGGTGATCACAGGCGATGCCAGTGCCAGGATATCGTCGATGATGTTCGGGATGGGTTCGCTGATCACGTGATCGGAACCAGCATGATCGTTCACCGGGTTCAGGTCGGAACCACCGTTGATGTTGTCCGCCCAAACATCCAGCGAATAGGGGCCCGATACACCCGGTGTCCATGGTGTAGCATGGTTGAAGCCCATGGTATCCCCTGCGACCAGGTTCAACCCGGTGAGGGATTGCAGCACCGGAGCGCCACCATCAATGCTGTAATTCAGGTTGAAAGAAGTCACAGGGTCCAAGCCGAAGGTCTTGACAGTTCCCCGCACAATGATGGGCTGGCCGACCGTGGCGAAGAGCGGTGTTACGAGATCCGTGATCCCCATGTCGCGCCCCATGGGTGGTTGGGCGGCGAAGGTGAAGACGTTGGTGGCGCCGGGAGCATTGAAGGTGGCAATGCTCACGCCGTCAACGAACACCTCGAAGGTCGCCTGCCCATCGCCGTAATCATCCACGCTGTACAGATCGTATGTGCCACCTTCAACGAGGCACCACGGCCCCTCCGTTATCGTAAGGTTGTTGCCATAGCCGCTCATTTCCTGCAACTGGTATCCACCCGCGCTGCAGCTCATGGTCATGTTACCTCCCACGAAAATTGTTCCGGTGCCACAGGGGCTACCACCAGGCACCAATTGCCAGTAGGTCTCGTAGCCAAAGTCATCGGTCGTGACCTCCACGGTCACTGACACCTCTCCCACCGCGCACTGCGCGTGCAGCACTGACGGACAACAAAAAGCGGCAACGATCAACAGGGCGTACGAACGGTTCATGTGTTCCTGGGTTGAACGCCAAGATTACACCGGACCATGCTTGGTCGTGGCACGATCCGATAGGTGCGGCAGGAATGCCGACGAAAGCACGCGCGGCTTATGGCACCTGCTCAACCCGCGTGGCCGTAGGAATGCTTCCCCCGATATTGATCAAAATGGGATCACGGTCGTTGTTGGCACCCGTGTACTTCACCACACCGCTCATGTTCACGTCCTCCCGGTAGTAACCCGAAACGGTTGCCGTTGGCAGATTGCCGCCGATGACCTGCAGGATGGGATCACGGTCGTTGGCCGTGCCGGTGTACTTGATCGCGTTCGTTGGCGCCTCCCTTACCACGTTGCCGCACCACAGCACCATGGTACCACCGACATCCTTGCGCGCATCGGTGCCGTAGGTGAGCGTTGAACTGCTGCGGAAGTCGATCGTTATCGGCGCAACCGCAAGGGCCACCGACGATGCCGACATGCAACCCAAGTGGTTGCGGTGGCGGATACTGACCCGATAGTTGCCCGGGGCGATGTTCAAGAGCACCGGGCTCACGCCATCAGTGCCCACTACGTTCCCATCGCGTTGCACCAATGCGCTGCGGGTAGCGAGCAATGCGTATGGCGCTGAAGCGCTGCGCGCCTCTACCAGCACCCAATCCACGATGGCGTTGTTGCCGGTAACATCGAAAACGGTGCTTGCTGCGGTCTCCCCTCCTCCCCCGCCTGCATGGGTGAAGCCCAGGCCCGTGTAAGGCTCAGTGAGCGGGATCACATCCAGCTGACGCAACGTGTCCTTCATCAAGGGTCCCACGAACGGGCCCTCCAGCAATGCCTTCACCCTGACGGCAACCGTGTTCGGCACGGTGAGGCAACTGCCACCGATGGCATTGCTCACGTTGTTGCCATCCTCGTTCACCACATCCACCACGTCACTGATGCAGAGTTGCGCGGCGTTCAATGTGAGGTACTGGATGCGGCAGAGCGGCACGGCCACATTGTTCTTCGCCAGCGAACTGTCGTTGTAACAGATGCCGATCACACGCGCACCGCCCAAGCTGCTGTTGAGCGTGATGTCACCATTGAGCTGTGTGGCCAAATTGGTAACGCTTTGGATCGTGAGGCCGCTGACGAGGAACTCGTAGCCCAGGATCCGGTTGTCGGGGTTCAACACATAAACATCAACCGTGTTGTTGAGGGTGTTGAGGTTCTGCAACGAGAGCGTGGAGGTCTGGAGCGTGTTGGTGAAACCGCGTGGGAACTCGCACCAGGGGTGGTAATGCAGGACGTGGCCACCACCGGCATCATGCTGACCTTGCTGGTTGTAGCACTCGGCCAGCAGTGCCGCATCGGTAACGGTGATCAGGCCGTCGGCGTTCAGGTCGGTGCAATTGCTTACAACGGCATCATCGCCCAGGATCTCCTGCACGTACTGCTGCGGATCAGCAGCGCTGTATGCGCCATCCGCGTTCCGGTCCCCGGTCTTCACCGTGCCGTTACAGATACCTGTGCAATCCATGATCGCATCGCCGTTGGGGGTGCCGGCGCAGTCGGTCCACACAGGGCAATTGGTCACCGTGGTGAAGCTCCGCACACCGCCGAAACCGGTGAGGTTGATGCAGACCTGGGCGCTGTTGTTGTTGTAGTTCGTCTCTTGGCGCCCGAGCGCATCGGGACGATGTTGCCAATTGGTGCGCAGCACCATGGTATAGGTACCGTCGGGCACATCCGTGATGTCCATCCAGTTGCATGTGGTTCCGCTGCCGTACTGGTCGTAGCATTGGCTGCTGATCCCCATGTTGCTACAACCGAACTGGCCCGTACCCCCGAAGCAACCCACGTCGATCACGCAGTAACCGTTCTTGAAGCCTACGGGTATCTTGTTGTTGTCGGCATCGAAGAGCACGTAATCGGCGTAGCCAGCGTAGTGCGCGTGGCCGTGACAGTTGTTCGTATTGAACATCTGCGGCTGCGCACTCGGACTACCGATGTAGTAATCCTCCTCACCGATATTGTCGATCCGGGTGGTGAAGCGGATCACGTAGCGGCTGCCCATGGCACGAACACAACCTTCGGTGGGAGCACACACATCGGTGATGTTCACCACCTGCATATTGAGACTGCCGGACAAAGCGGATTGGTTCATCACCAGGTCCGGTCCTTCCGGGCAATTCGGATCCCCGACAGCCAGGCAGCAATTGGTGCAGGCTACCGTGGCCAGCGGCTCGAAGTTGCAACTGACCGGGTCCATGCACCCCACGACCGGCCCGTTGTAAGTGATGTTGAAGGTTACCTGCGAACAGCTGTTGTTGTTGGTGCCTACACGAAGGTGGTGCAGCACACCACCGGGCATGTTCGCGTGCACCACCGCCTGCAAGCCGCAGCCGCCCAGGTCGTCATCAGCGAACGTCGCACCCTCCACCCCTGGCTGCGGATTGATCAGGTTGCAAGCCATATCGTACAACCACAGCTTGGTGTCGCAGGTATTGAGGCCACAGGTGCTGATGGTATAGCTGCCCGTGGCTGCGGGAGTGAAATCATACCAGCGTTCCAAGCTCGGGGCGGTGGTCGTTCCCAACCCGACCGTTGTGGCGGTGCTGCATACCTGGCCCGGCCCACAGTTGAAGTTGGTTTCCTCGAACGTGCCGAACGTACCGTCTTGGACGATGATCACTCCATCCACCAGTACGGTGTATTGCCCGAAGCCATAACTGGTATGATAGATCCCATCACCCGCTGTGTCATTGATGCGGAATACCAGGCAAGTGTTCGCCGGCACACATACCGATGTACCGATGTGCGTTCCTGATGCCAGCACGGCTTGCGTACCAGCGTTCTTCAAGGTCCATGAGGTCTCCTGCGGATAGTTGTCGGCGATGATGTCGATGGTGACACGGACCTGCCCTCCAGGACAAGCGTACTGGCAAGTCCCGTTGTTGATGTTCACCGTACTTCCATAGTTGCTCGCGAGCGGATCCGGGCAACCGAACACGGGTACCAGGCTGCGCACATCAACGTCGTCGATGGCGATATCGCTCAGTGCACCGCTGCCGGTAATGCCACGGAAACGCACACGCACGTTCGTCTGACCCGCCCATGGCGCCAGGTTCAACCAGCCCTGCTTCCATCCCGTGCCCTGATCGCCCGTCACGCTCCATTGGTTGCTGACCAATGTTCCATTGTTGTTGACGTCCACGATCAGCTGGCCCATCTGGCTGCCGCTCATGTGGTACCAGAACGTGAGGTAGGGGTTCGACACACCTGCCAGGTTATAGCACGGGCTCTGCAGGATGGCCGTCTTATTGGGTGTGGCACCTGTACCACTGGCTTGGATGTAGGCGTAAATGCCGTTCGTATTGTAGCCCGTGTGATCACCGATGGGTCCGGTGCCCGCAGTGGGCGTGCCGTTGTTGTCGGCGTTCCAATCCAGGTTGTCGCCAGTGATGTTCGCCCAGTTGTTCACGAAGGCACCCGGTACGCCCACCGTGCTGCCCGTGAAGGGTTCCGAGTTCGGGTAGGTGGTAACGCACTGCGCATCGGCGCGCGTACCGATGAGCAACGCGGTCGCAATGAGGGTAAGGTTCCGGAGCATTTGGCAGGTTTTGGACGAGCGGGTTGAAGATAGAAGGGTTGTGGATCCGGGAAAGAACCACGCATGCCAACGGAACTTTCCGAGCATATCGCAACAGGGCTCCGAGAACCCACGAGCCCGCCTTCTGATAGCCGCCTTACGGCAGCTGCTGCGCCCTCACTGCCGTTGGCAGCGTACCGCCGACATTCACCAGTATCGGATCGCGATCGTTCAGGCTCCCGGTGTACTTCACCTTGCCATCCATGTTCACATCGGTAGGCCAATAGCCATTGAGCGTTGCCGTAGGAAGGGTACCCCCCACAGCCACGAGGATGGGATCGCGATCGTTCAGCGTACCCGTGTATTTCAGTTCAGCATCGCTCACCGTGTTGCCTGTCCACAGCGCACGCACCGTGCCGATGGTTTTGGTGGCGTCGGTGCCGTAAAGCACAAGGCTTCCGTTGCTCAGGTCGTAGCTCTTCTCGGCAATGCTCACATGCTGCGCTGTTGCGGTCATCGCCCCGAGATGCGTGCGATGGCGCACTGCGATCAAATAGTCGTTCACGGCAACGGAGAACTGGATGGGTGAGGTACCATCGGTAGCAACAATGTCGCCGTCGCGCTGCACCAAGCCGATGGTGCGGGCCTTCACGGTTGTGGGCACTTGCGCATCGCGCAATTCCACGACCAACCAATCCACTATGGCATTGTTGCCGTTCACAGCCAATACCGAAGGCAACAAGGAGCCGATAGCCGGTGAGTTCACCGGTGGAAGACCGAGCGCCGTGTAGGGCTCGGAAGCGGGGATGAAACCGCGTACGCGCAAACTGTCGTGCATCAAACCGGTATTGGCATCGAACGGTCCTTCGAGCATCGCCTTCACGTGGAGCGAAAGGCGTGGCTTGACGATGAACAGGCCAGCCGATTGATCGCTGATGATCACCGTGCCGCTCGCGTAGTAGGGAAAGGTTCCCCATGCACCATTGTACCCAGCTGAGTTGTTGTTGGGGTAGGTGTCGAACGACGCTACCGGTGTCAGCGTGCCCAAGGCGATGGGCGCGAGGTCGAGGATGCGCAGGCCGCTACTGTAGTTCGCTTGATAGACCGATCCCTTGTGCGTGTACTGATTGTGATCCGTACTTAACAGGGTGCTTGTGTACGCCCCCAAATACACCGGTGCATCCAGATTCACCAGATCGAAGATGCGCGTGCGTGTACCGTGGCCGAAGGTGCCTTCATCCCCCTCGTCGTCCATGAGCAGGTAGCGCTGATCCTCCGTAAGCCAGCCTTGGTGGCAGAGATTACCGCCCGCATAGTTGATGGTGACCAACGTGTTCATGTCCGACTTGTCGGTCACATCCACCACCGTGATGCGGTCCGTTCCTGTATGGAAATTGAAACTCAGCTGCTTGCCTGTGTGGTCCGGATCCGGTCCGGCGTAGGTGTACACCACGTTCTCGTGGATATATCCCTCATTGGCGAAGGTGCCGGTGAGAACAGGCACAAGCGGATCGCTGACATCGATGACCACCAAGCCGCCGCTGGCCAGGTTCGTACCCACGGCATACACGTACGGGTGCAACTTGTCCGCATACAGTGTGTGGCTCTTGCTGATGCCACTGAACCAGCCGTCCTCGGTGAAGGTCACCGGTGGGTTGGCCACGTTGCGCAACCGCGTAAGATCGAAGACCTGCATGCCGTGGCCGCTCAGTTCGCTGCTCACATAGCACCAATTGCCCGCCACATCCACATCGCGCCAGAGATTGCTCGTGGGCAGATGGCTCGGCAAGTTGCCCACACGCACGGGCAATGCGGGATCCGTGATATCAATGAAAGCGGTCCCGTTGTTCAGGCCGACAACGGCGTACTCGCGTTGTGTAAGTGGATCGGTCCAGCCCCATAGATCGGCGGCGTTCGGCGAACCCGCCGTCGTTCCCAATTGCGTCAGCGTCAGGTGGGCCATCATGTCCACCTTGTCGCAGGGGTAGATCCCCGCGAAGCCACCCACGCATGGTGTTTGGGCCAGCATGGATGACGACAAGTGAGCGAGCGCCGTGATCAGGAGGAGTGTTCTCATGGGGTTGAAATAAGCGGACCCGAAC
>JBATMK010000085.1:0-2823 GCA_049289815.1 Flavobacteriales bacterium | reverse complement strand
CACCCCTCTCCACCGGAGAGGGGCCGGGGGTGAGGCCCGAACCTGCAGTAATGGATCTTCTTGCCTTCGGCCAACCACATGCTCTCGTAGTACGTGCGGATGTTCAGCACGTCCTGTTCCTCCAGCGAAAGTCGCGGAACCAGCTCGCCGTACACATCGGCGCTGCTCTCGTGGAGGGGCAAGTGCTGTTCGGCCACCTGCTCCAATGTGTACTCGTACAGCAGTTCGCTGTCGGTCTTCAAGTGGATCACGCCACCGGGCGCAAGGATCCGGCGGTACCGCTCGAGGAACAGCGGCGAGGTGAGCCGCTTGCGTGCTTTGCCGATCTGTGGATCGCTGAAGGTGAGCCAGATGGCGCTCACTTCAGCAGGCCCGAAACAACTGGTGATCTGATCCACGTGTGTG
Organism: Flavobacteriales bacterium; assembly: GCA_049289815.1. Lineage (GTDB taxonomy): Bacteria > Bacteroidota > Bacteroidia > Flavobacteriales_F > PHOS-HE28 > PHOS-HE28. Next base: position 2,418 of record JBATMK010000085.1, on the reverse strand, counting down.
CGCAGGAAGGCGACGTTGCCAAGTCCCTGTTCCTTCACTGTGCGTGCTCCGCGCCAGATGCGCGCGCCCTTGATGTCCACGCCGACATAGTTGCAATGCGGGTGCAAGCGTGCCAGCCCGGTGCAGTACTCGCCCTTGCCGCAACCGAGTTCCAGGACCAAAGGTGCTTCGCGCTTGAAGTACTGGGCATTCCATTTTCCCTTCAGGGCGAAGCGATCCTCCATCACTTCCGCAAAGGCGGGCTGCAGCACGTGAGCGAACGTGAGGTTCTCGGCGAACTTGGGTTGCTTGGCTTTGCTCATCCGCCCGCGAAGATGCGCGCTCCGCTATCACAGGAACGCCTATGCCAACGTCTTGTGGAAGGACACTGCGCCTCGGACCGTCTCCAACGGATCGCGGAAGCGGATGCCCAGCGCCGTTGCCTTCGATGTGTCGTAACGATAGTGCTGCACAGCGCTCTGTGCCGTGTAACGGGTTATGAAAGCGCGCCCCCCGAACGATCCTGTGCGCAGCGCTTCCAGGCGCCAAGCCAGCGATAGGAGCCATCCAGGCAGTGTGTAAGCCGGTGGTTTGCGTCCGTTGCCTTTGGCGATCTCGCCGAACATGTCGCGGTAACTGATCGGCGTGCTGCTGAGGATATAGCGCTCGCCGATCGTGCCGTGGTCAGCCACGATCGCCATGGCCATGGCAACGTCCCTGGCGTCCACGATCCCGTTGCTACCGCTGGGATAGAACGGAGTGCCTTTCGCAACGCGCTCGATCACCGACAGGCTGCCGCGCCCCCGCGCCCCCGGGCCCAGCACCACGCTCGGGTTTACGATCACGGCCGCCAACCCTTCGGCAACCGCCCGTTGAACCTCCATTTCGCTTTCGTACTTGCTCACGGCGTACGGCGAGGTCAGCTTGTCGCGCACCCACGGCATTTCCTCATTCACCGGTCCGCTGTTGTTCGAGCGGCCGGTGGCCGATGTGCTGCTCACGTGAACGAGTTTTTGCACGCCGCATTCCAAGGCTGCGTTCACCACGTTGGCCGTGCCACCGATGTTGGTGGCGAACATCCGCTTCGCATCTCGCGGATCGAAGGAGACAAGCGCCGCGCAGTGGAACACACGGTCAACACCGGTCATCGCTTCGCGCAGCCCGATCGGGTCCAACAGGTCGCCTTCCACCCAGATGATCCGGTCGAAGAGCGCGTAGCCATCGCTGCGATGATGGTTGAACACCTGGCGAACGATCTCCCGGTCCGATCCCTTCCGCACCAGACCCCGCACTGCACGATCGGATGCCAGCAGTTCCAGCGCCACGTGCGAACCGACAAGCCCGGTGATGCCGGTGACAAGATCCATCGGTGTGCAATGTAGAAGGTGCCCATGCTGGGATGGCGATAACCGCCACTGTCATGGTGAGCCCATCGGCCGTTGTCATGGTGAGCCCGTCGCACCATGGTGCGCACGTCCGTCATGGTTCGACGGGCTCACCATGACAAACCTGCTCATCATGACAAAACCATATTGTCACCCTGAGCCCGTCGAAGGGCGATATTCGCGCCGCCATGGCCGTGAAGGACTTCATTGAAGAGTTGCGCTGGCGCGGGTTGCTGCAGGACAGCATGCCCGGCACCGCCGAGCACCTCAACAGCGGACAGGCCAACGGCTACATCGGCTTCGATCCAACGGCCGACAGCCTGCACGTGGGTAACCTGGTGCAGATCATGATCCTCACTCACTTCCAGCGTTGCGGGCACAAGCCCATCGCGTTGGTGGGCGGTGCAACGGGAATGGTGGGCGATCCGAGCGGCAAGAGCGCGGAGCGCAACCTGCTCAATGAGGACGCACTCCGCCACAACCAGGCGTGCATCCAAAAGCAGCTCGAACGTTTCCTCGACTTCAATGCCCGGGACAATCCGGCACGATTGGTCAATAACTACGATTGGTTCAAGGACATGGGCTTCCTGCGCTTCATCCGCGAGGTGGGCAAGCACATCAGCATCAACTACATGCTGGCCAAGGACAGCGTGAAGAACCGCATGGAGACCGGGCTCAGCTTCACCGAGTTCAGTTACCAGCTGGTACAGGGCTACGACTACTACTGGCTGTGGAAGAACATGGGCTGTACCGTACAGATGGGCGGTAGCGACCAGTGGGGGAACATCACCACGGGAACCGAGTTGATCCGGCGCATGAACCTCACCCCCAACCCCTCTCCCAAGGAGAGGGGAGAAGGGTCGGACTCCCTCTCCTTGGGAGAGGGCCGGGGTGAGGTCTCGCCCGCCTTCGCCGTCACCACGCCACTGCTCACCAAAGCTGATGGCAGCAAATTCGGCAAGAGTGAAAGTGGCAATGTGTGGTTGGATGCTGCGCGTACTTCGCCCTACAAGTTCTACCAGTTCTGGCTCAATGCCAGCGATGCTGATGTCGT
>JBATMK010000084.1:0-2389 GCA_049289815.1 Flavobacteriales bacterium | reverse complement strand
GTGCCGACTATGATATCGGTGCGCTCATGGACCTGAACAAATACTGCGAATGCGCACTATCGCGGATCATCGAACAGCACGGCTTCGACAGCTCCGGGATCCAGAACTTAAAGGACCGGAACTCCGTACTCTTCAATGAATTGGCCGTGACCTGTGTCGAGGCCGCGATGTACCAAGCAATGGACAGGAAAGGATCGGTAGCAGGGATGCACAATAGCGATACGATCGCCGTACTCAATGCCGATAGAGGGTACAAAGTGAAGATCACGGTCGGTAACGAACAGGCCTATTTCCTCTTCGACAGCGGAGCATCAGACATCCTCGTGTCCACCGACTTCGAGAAGAAGATGAACGAGAACGGAGCGATACAAGGTTACCTTGAGAATATGTCCTACGAATTGGCCAATGGGGATCTCATCGACTGCAAAAGGGCGATCGTGAACGATATTCAGATCGGTGAGTTTCTCGTGGACAGCGTGGTCGTGGCCATCTATGACCGTGACATCGGATTCCTCTTGGGGAAATCCTTCATGGACAAGTTCTCGTCATGGAAATTCATCGATAACGGGAACGCTCTGGTTCTGGTGAAGTGAATCACTACTGTGATCGCTTTCACCGCACCACCCGGAAGTAACTCACAACCGGCGCTTCAAAAGCCGGATCGAAAACCCTGTCCATGAACTCGATGCCGCCGATCACGAAGCGCGTGGGATCCGCGATGTTGCTCTTCAGGTCCACGAACACCTCGCCGACACCCGGCACATTCAGATCACGGCTACCGGCGTCGCGCCATTTCGCGCCCTCGCGGTTCACCAATGATGGATCGAACAGGTGCGTGTACAATGCGCTCACCGGCCATTGCCGTGTGCAGAAGGCGAGGGCGTGAATGAGCTGCGGCCGGTCGGCCCATTGCTTGCGTGCGGCTTGCACATAAGGCCGCGGATCGAACGGGCGTGCGCGTGTGCCTTCATACCATTTGAGGTAGCCGAGGTCGGGGTTCATGGTTGATGGTTGTTGGTTGGTTGGCGTCGATGGTGCACACGGTTTGTCATGGTGAGCCCGTCGAACCATGACCGGAAGTCGCGGTTCGACGGGCTCACCGTGACAGTTTTTGATGCGGCCGCCCGGCCCCTCCCACGCAAGTCGCGGGGAGGGGAAGGGCTTCGGCGTTCCGCATCATGCTGCCGCCATTGCGCGCAACACATCGCTCTTGCTGCTTTCGCCGGCGGCGCCGATGGCGCTTACCGCGAACCAGTAGAACGTGCCCGGCGTAAGGCTGTCCACATTGAAACGGCTGCGGGTGGTCACCGCCACCAGATCCCATTTGAACGGATCGCTGGTATCGCTGCGGAACACCTTGTAGGTATCAGCCCCGCGCTCGCGATCCCAGTCCAGCGACACGCGACCGGTGAGCGTGGTGATCCGGCCAGCCAGGTTGGCGGGTGGATTGAGGTCGCCGATGGGACCACTGCGCCGGCGCACTTCGAAACCGCTGGCGAGGATCTTGTTCTCGTCGCCCGCTGCTACTTGTTGCACGTAGCCCGCCAGTTGCTGCAGCAGCAGCTTCACGGCGTTGTACGCCACGCGGCGCGCCTGGAAGTCGCTCTTGCCGCGGTTCAGCACCGCGCCATTGGCTGCTTCCAGCGTGTCCAGCGCAGTGGTTACACTCGCCAGGGTGGGCGAGGGTGTTGCATAGATGGCGACGGCGGCCGTCATCTCGGCCACAACGAAGCGGCCCTTGTTCAGGAGGGCGTCGGCGGTAAGGCCGGTCAATCCCATCCGAACGGTGAAAGTGGTAGTTGCCATGTCCTTGGGGCATCTTCTTGAAGCGTGTCCCCGACGCGTTGGTTTGTGATGCGAACGTGGGCGGATCCGCGATGCGAAGGGCCACAACCCCCGTCAGCACAAGTGACGATGGGGTCTTGCTTGCTTTTTCCGGACCTCCTGCGCGCCGCTCCCAGCAAGGCTTTTCAGCATACTCTTCCGTTGCGCGGCAATAGAAAGCGCTGATCCATTGAGCGCTTTCTTAAAGCAAGCAGCAGGTTTCTTACGGAAGATGCGTCCTTCCGTGTAGAAGAAAGCTCCTCGCTTGAAGCAAGCAGCGCGGATCTTCTTCAAGGTCCGTCCTCTCGTGTAGAAGAAAGGTCTGCGATCGAAGCAGGAAGCACCCAACCACTGTACGATCGGGCCCGCTTTGTAGCACCAAGGTCCTCGCTTAACGCAAGTAGCGCCCATCGTACAGAAGAAAGGGCCACGCCTGAAGCAAGGGACGGCCATCGACCAGAAGAAGGATTTTCACTTGAAGCAAGAAGCACCAGCGCTATGGAAGAAAGGACCGGCCTTAAAGCAAGGAGCGCCTATCCTATAGCAGGAAGGCGCCCCGTTGTCG
>JBATMK010000083.1:0-3921 GCA_049289815.1 Flavobacteriales bacterium | reverse complement strand
ACGGCCCAAGGGGCGCCGGCGGTGATCGTCAGGGATATGGAAGAAGCGCAAGAGCTCGGGCGCGTCATCCTAGGCGAACTACCGGTTGAACACTTCAACGAACGCTTCGCCCAGAAGAGCACACCGGGCTTTGAACCAAGCAAGGATCTTCAACGCATCGGCGTGGTGAACCAGACCACGATGCTGGCCACCGAAACACAGGCCATCGCTGATCACCTGAAGCAGGTGATGGTGAAGAAATACGGTGACGCAGCCCTTGGACAACATTTCGCGGATACGCGCGACACGCTCTGCTATGCCACCAACGATAACCAGGACGCTACCAACGAACTGCTGAAGCAGGAAGCCGATATCGCCTTGGTCGTTGGCGGGTACAACAGCAGCAACACCAGCCATTTGGTGGAATTGCTCGAAGGCAAGTTCCCAACCTACTTCATCAACGGCGACAAGGAATTGTTGAGCGCTGAAGAGATCGAACACTTCAACTATCCGGCGCACAAAATGGAACGTACTGCTGGCTGGTTGCCGACCAAGCGACCGTTGACCATCATCCTCACTAGCGGTGCTAGTTGCCCCGATACCCTGCTTGATCGGGTGATGTTGAAGGTACTGGGGTTCGTTGGCCACGCGAAGAACCCGGAAGACGCATTGAAGGAACTCCTCTCCAACTAGAGCAGAATGACCTTGTTCGATGGGCTTATGGAGGCAGAGGTTCGGGCCGCACCGATCCGTTACCGTGGTAAGCTGGTCGTGATCGCGCTCATGGGCCTGACCATGCACAAGACTCTTGCCCAGGACTCTACGATGATCGCGATCGCCGACGGCATGCAGTCGAGTCATCGCGATCGTTTTGGACTTTGGTACACGCCGACCCGTGTCGATCGCATCCATGGGATCGCTATTGGGATCACCTCCGCGGGATTTAGGCAGGCAGGTCCATTGTTGATGAATGGGTTGGACATCGAGCTGAACCCGATCGTCATGATCGGTGCCCCATTTGTGATCGTCGATGCGATACGCAGCCCGTTCTTGATCGGCGACTCGGCCGCTCTCAACAATCCCGACGACAGCCCTGCCAGCGATAGCGCCTATCCGAAGGCCGGGGAAGACGAGGTAGCGAAGGTCAACGGCATTGGCATCGGCACGATGTACGTGGGGTCAGTCAACGGCGTGATGGTGTCCGGGGTGCTTTCCAGGGGAGGAACCTATAATGGTGTTTCTGTTTGTGCAGGATCGCATATTCTATTTCGTCAGCGTGGCCTTCTTGTGGCGGGGCTGTACAATAAGGTGCGCCGTGGCGCGGGTATTCAAATAGCGTTGTTCAACTACGCAGTCGAACACAAAGGAGTTCAGATAGGGCTAATCAACAAGATCGGCCGACGAACATTGCCGTTCATCAACATCGGTTTTTGACCTCTCCGGTCTGGAGTGCTCATGCCTCCGTCACCACCCCGATCGCCTTAACGATCACACCCAGGGCGATATCGAACTGCTCGGTGCTGGTGAGGTCGCTGTTGTCGATCTCGAAGGCATCATGCGCTTTCAACAACGGATCGGCCTCGCGCTGCAGGTCATCCTCATCGCGGCGTTCGATGTTGTCGAGCACGCTGGCATAATCCACCACCACTCCCCTGCCCTTCAGTTCCTGGTACCGACGCATGGCGCGCACCTCCGGGCGGGCGGTCATGTAGAATTTCACTTCGGCATCCGGGAACACTACCGTGCCGATGTCGCGGCCATCCATCACCACCCCCTTGCTGGTGCCCATGGACTTCTGCAACTGCACCAGTTTCGCGCGCACCTCGGGCACGGGGCTCACGAGTATCACGTGCCGGCTCACTTCCATGTCGCGAATGCGGTGCTCCACGTTGTGGCCATCGAGCCAGGTCTCGCTGCGCTGTGTGGCATCGTGGTGCCGGAAACCGATCTGGATATTGGGCAGCACGCGCAGCAGGTTCGCCTTGTCGAGCTTCCCGTCGATCACCAATCCGTTCTCGATCACATACAGCGCGATGGCCCTGTACATGGCGCCACTATCGATGTAGGTGTAATGAAGGTGGTGCGCCAGCTGTTTGGCCAGCGTGCTCTTGCCGCAAGAGGAGAATCCGTCGATGGCGATATTGATGCGGCGCACGCTTGGGGATGTAGCGCGCCAAGGTAGACCTGTGTTCAGAATGCGATGCGAGCAAGTCGCCCTTCGACGGGCTCAGGGTGACAGTGCGTATTCCACTAACCTGTCGGCCCTGGTGCCGGTATCGGGGCGGGCTGCTTGTGGAAGTCGTTGAGGCGCACAGCCACGGTGAAGCTGTTGCTGGCCCCGGCCAGGTTGTATTGTGCGTAGCCGTAGCTCACGTGGATCTTGGCCACACGGATCCCTGCGCCGAAACTGAGGCCCGCCAAGCCCGGCTTCTCCTCGATCTTCAATTCCTGGCGGCGGCGATAGTTGTAGCCGATCCGCAGGTGCATGTTCTTGCCCAGCAGGATCTCGGCGTTGGCCACCACATGTAGAAGTGCCTTGTCCATGAAGGTCACTCTCTCCGTCACCACCTCACCCGTTGTGGGATCGATCGTCACCTGTTCGTTCGGATCCTCATACGTGAGGTCCCACTTCTGGAGGTTCTCCAGCATGAGACCGAGGCGGAAGGGCGCGTGCCTGAATTTGTAGGTGGTACCGATCTGCACCTGGAACGGCAACTTCTCCCGCTGTTCGGTGAAGGTGCTGGTCTGATAACCGATGTTGCGCAGCACGGCCGCGATCGTGAGCAGGCCGTTGGGCCGATGATACACGCCTCCAACATCCATGGCTACCGCCGTGCTCGTGTACTCCTCCAACTGGCTGAAGAGCATTTTCGCGTTCACCCCTACGCTGAACAGGCTGTCGATGGGCCGTGCGGCACCGATCTGCACCGCGTACTCCCCGGCGCTGAACGAACCGAGGTCCGCGCCGGTGTCGTCGGTGCGGCGGAACTCGCCGTAGTCGACGAATTGGAACGTTCCGCTCACGGTGGTCTTGCAACTATCGAAGTGGTGCGCGTAGCCGACGTAACCGATGTTGATATCGGCCTTGTTGAACCAGCGCAGGTAGCTAAGCGCGACCTGGCGTTCCATCTCCTTGTTCAGCAAGGCAGGATTGAAGAAGCCAAGGTTCAGGTCCGCATCCTGCACGGCGATGTTGTTGCCGCCCAACGCCGCAATACGCGCGCTGCTGGGGATGTCGAGGACATTGAATGAGGTCTGCCCGCCCAACTGTGCGCTGGCGGAAAGAAGAACGGCACAGCCGAATAGGGCGGAGGGAATACGGATCAGGGTCATCGGTGCGGCAACGAAGATATCCGCGCGCTATTGCCCGGGACCGGGGCAACTTCCACCGAAGTCGCTGCGACTCTGGGAATGGCGCAGCCTAGCTGATGCTGCCCCCGATGTAAGCCTTCGTCAGATCGTGCTGCGGATCATTGAACAACTGCTCCGCAGGGCCCTGCTCCACCACCTCGCCCATGTACATGAAAACCACATGATCGGCCAGCCTGCGGGCCTGCCGTAGCACGTGCGTTACCATGATGATCGCGTAGCGCTCTTTCAACTCCGTGAACTTGGCTTCGATATGCCGCGTGCTGATCGGGTCGAGCGCTGAGGTCGGCTCATCACCGAGGATCACTTCCGGGCCCACGGCCAACCCCCGTGCAAGGCACAAGCGCTGCTGCTGGCCGATGGAAAGCCCTGCAGCGGGCTGGGGCAAACGGTGCTTCACTTCTTCCCAAAGGCTCGCATGCTCCAAATAGTGGCGCACCTTCTCGTCCAACACCTTCTTGCGTCGCTCCCCATGGATGCGCATGCCGAAGGCAACGTTGTCGAAGATGCTCATGGGCAGTGGCGTAGGCCGCTGGCTCAACAGACCCATCTTCTTCCGCAGGTTGATCACAT
>JBATMK010000082.1:0-8461 GCA_049289815.1 Flavobacteriales bacterium | reverse complement strand
CGCCACAGCTGAGGAGATCAAGAAAGCCTACCGTCAACAGGCGATCAAGTGGCATCCGGACAAGAACCCCGGGGACAAAGCCGCTGAGGACAAGTTCAAGGAAGCCGCGAACGCGTACGAGATCCTGAGCGATCCGGACAAGAAGGCGAAGTACGATCGCTTCGGCCACAATGCGCCCGGTGGTTCCGGTGGTGGTGGCGGGTTCCACGGCGGCAGCATGAACATGGAGGACATCTTCTCCCAGTTCGGCGACATTTTCGGGGGAGGTTTCGGCGGTGGCGGCGGCTTCCAAGGATTCGGTCGCGGCGGTGGCCAGCGCGTAGTGAAAGGCAGCAACCTGCGCGTGCGCATGAAGCTGACGCTGGACGAGGTCGCGCACGGCGTGGAGAAGCAATTGAAGCTGCAAAAGCTCGTGCGCGCCAAGGGTAGCGAGTACGGCACATGCCCCACGTGCAAAGGCAATGGGCAGGTGACCCGCGTGCAGAGCACCTTCCTCGGCCACATGCAAACCGTTACGACCTGTCCGGCCTGTGGCGGTATGGGCCAGACGATCAAGAAGCGTGCAGCCGGCAGCGACGAGCATGGCATGGTGCGCGAGGAAACCACCGTGAGCGTGCGCATCCCCGCTGGCGTTGAGGAAGGCATGCAGCTCAACATCAGCGGCATGGGCAACGAAGCGCCCATGGGCGGGGTGGCCGGCGACCTGCTGGTGGTGATCGAGGAAGAAGTCCACGCGGAATTGAAACGCGATGGCCAGCACCTGCACCACGAAGCCTTCATCAGCATGGTGGATGCGGCCCTCGGCAGCACCATTGAAGTTCCGCTGATCGACGGCAAGGCCAAGGTGAAGGTGGAGCCCGGCACACAGAGCAACCACACGTTGCGTTTGCGCGGCAAGGGCCTGCCGAGCGTCAATGGCCACGGCATGGGCGATATCCTCGTTCACCTGATGGTGTGGACACCCAGCAACCTGAGCAGGGAAGAGAAGACCGCGTTGGAGAAGTTGCGCGACAGCCCGGGCGTGAAGCCGCAGCCCACCGCCAAGGACAAGGGTTTCTTCGAGCGCGTGCGTGAGATGTTCGGGAACTGACCCATCATGGCGATCGCTTGATCGTTCCTCTTGGCAGGTATGTTCGTATTCGTGAAGAGCATCGAACTACGCCATCTGCGGTTCAGCCATCCGGTGGTTGCTGCATTGTTGATGGTGACGGCCGGCTGCCAGCAATCCGCATCAGGGCTATCGGAAAAACCACAACCGAACTCAACGGTTCTAAGTTCTCGCGCCGACTGGGCCCAACAGGTCACCGACAGTGGCAGCGTGGGCACCTTCTTGTTGTGGGAGCCTGACAGCAACCGGCTGCAAGCATCCGACACGTCGCGGGCGCGCAAGGGCTTTCTGCCGGCCAGCACTTTCAAGGTCTTCAACTCATTGGTGGCCCTTCAGGAAGTCGCCGTTGCCGATGAGCACACCATCATCCCATGGGACAGCGTGGTGCGGCAGTCGCCGGATTGGAACGAGGACCAGGACCTGGATCAGGCGCTCCACCGTAGCACGGTGTGGTTCTACCAGGAAGTGGCGCGGCGCGTTGGCGCCGAACGCATGCAACACTGGCTGGATACGGTCAGCTACGGCAACCACAGCATGGGCGCAGCCATCGACCTGTTCTGGCTGGAGGGCGCATTGCGCATCACACCCCTGGAACAGGTACACTTCATGGAACGCCTGCACGAAGAGCAATTGCCTTTCGACCGGCGGCACCAACAGACGGTGAAGCGCATTCTCGCCGGCGATAGCACCGCGACCTGGAAGTTGCAAGGGAAATCGGGCTGGGCCATCCGCGTGGATGAAGAGTACGGCTGGTACGTCGGCTGGGTGGAACGCGCTGGACGCACCGCCTACTTCGCCCTCAACATCGACATCAAGAACATGGACGACGTACGACGGCGTTACACGTTGGTGTATGCCCTCTTGGAACGTGAGGGCTGGACCGATGCGCGGCAGTGACCAACCTGCACCGGAGCCATTGTCGTGTCTTCAGTCGCGCCGGAAGCGTGTCACCGAGGCATTCGAACCGCTCAATACACGTAACGCATAGCGCCCTTGCGGAAAGCGTGACACATCGATCGCGATCGTGCTGTGCCCGGGCTTCGCGGTGAAGGTTTGCATGCGCAGCACCTCGCCCGTTTCATTCAACACGTCCACCGCTACCGTACCCGACACAGCGCGGGTAAGCGACACGATGAACTGCGCAGTGGGTGCGTAGTCCTCGTTCCGACCATCGTCCGTGATGGGCACCACCGTTGGTGTGTTGCGCGGCGCAGCCCTGCCCGGGGCGTTGGCTTCAGGAATGTCCGTATCCACCAGCAAGCCGTTCTCTTCCAACTTCACGGTGCGTCCGCCGCTTTGCCCGTTCATCAGGCTGGCGATACCCAACGAGGCGAAGGCGGTGAGGGATCGCAATTTCTTTTCGGTTCTCATGTTGGTTCCTTTTGGTTGGCGCAAAGGGATACCCGCCATGTCACGGCACCGCTATGCCAGGTTCAACACTTCAAGGTCCTTCGGCGGGATCTGTGAAGTGTGGTGCGTTCATTGAAGTGAACATCTGCAGCATCAGGCGGACTTCATCCTGCGCTATCGGCACCCCGATACCTTGCGCCCGCGCCCACGACGTGGCCGGGATGAGACACATGCACGCCCACGCTTCCTTCACCATCCAAGGCAACCTGGTCGATGTCATCGGCCGACGGATATTCCCGGCAGAAGTCTCGGTGCAGGGTGGTCGCATTGCGTCGATCACGGAAGTCACGGGGCCGGTGGGCGGCTATCTCCTGCCCGGTTTCGTCGACGCGCACGTGCATGTGGAAAGCAGCATGCTCCTGCCCAGCGAGTTCGCGCGTTTGGCGGTGACGCATGGGACGGTGGCCACGGTGAGCGACCCGCATGAGATCGCAAATGTTCTCGGTGTGAAGGGCGTGGAGTTCATGATCGCCAATGGGAAACAAGTTCCCTTCAAGTTCTTCTTCGGCGCGCCGAGCTGCGTGCCCGCTACCGTTTTCGAGACGGCCGGAGCGCGTGTCACCGCCGATGAAGTCGGTTCGCTGCTCGAGCGCGACGATGTGTTGTATTTGAGCGAGGTGATGGACTTTCCCGGTGTGCTGAACGGGGCCACCGAGGTGATGAAAAAGATCGCTCACGCCAAGCGCTTGGGCAAGCCGGTCGACGGCCATGCCCCTGGATTGCGCGGCGAGGATGCGGCGCGGTACGCGGCAGCAGGCATCAGCACCGATCATGAGTGCTTCACGCTGAATGAAGCGCTCGACAAACTCGCCTGTGGCATGCACATCCAGATCCGTGAAGGCAGCGCTGCCAAGAACTTCGAGGCATTGCATCCGCTGTTGTCCTCGCACCCGGACCGGGTGATGTTCTGCAGCGACGACAAGCATCCGGATGGACTTGTCGCGGGCCACATCAACGATCTGTGCGCACGCGCGGTGGCGCATGGGCACGACGTCTTCAACGTTCTTCGTGCGGCCTGCACCACTACTGTTGAGCACTATAGGCTGCCTGTTGGGCAGTTACACGTTGGCGATCACGCCGACTTCATCCTGGTGGATGAGCTCATCAGCTTCCGCGTGAAGCGGACCTTCATTAACGGCGAGTTGGTGGCACAGGATGGCGAGACACTGATCCACAGCGTGCTCAACGTGCGATCGAACAATTTCTCCTGCGCGCATCTCCGGCCTACAGACTTCCACGTCCGATCCACTGGGCCGGACCGGCTGGTCATCGAAGCACTGGACGGGCAGCTCATCACCAACAAACTGCGACTACCGGATACCGTGCAGGATGGGCTCAGCAGTGCGGATCTCCTCAACGACGTCCTGAAGATCGCCGTGGTGAACCGCTACCACCATGCGCCGCCCGCCACGGCCTGGATCAAGAATTTCGGACTGAAGCGCGGCGCCATCGCCAGCAGCGTAGCGCACGATAGTCACAATATCGTGGCGGTCGGCACCAACGACGAGGATCTCTGCGCGGCGGTGAACCTCGTGATCGCGCACGAGGGCGGCATCAGCATGACCGATGGCTCCCATCATCGTGTATTGCCGCTACCTATCGCCGGTATCATGAGTGATGCCGATGCCTACACCGTGGCCGACGCCTACAGCGCCATGGACGGGGCCGCGAAGGAACTGGGCTCCACCCTGAGCGCACCATACATGACGCTCTCGTTCATGGCGCTCCTCGTGATCCCGCACCTGAAGTTGAGCGACAAGGGCTTGTTCGACGGGGATAGCTTCACGTTGGTCGCTTGACCGTCGGCGAGAAGAACAACTGCAGGGCGATCGCCACCACCACCACGATCGCAGGTGCGATCAGATTGTACCACAAGAAGGCGATCTCAACGCCGGTGAAATGGATCACCAGGATCGCCGCTTGCGAGATCAGCGCAGCGATGAACACCGCCGTGCCTTGCACCCTCTTGATGAAGAATGCCACCAGGAAGATGCCGAGGATCGTTCCGTAGAACAATGAGCCGAGAATGTTCACGGCTTGAATAAGATTCTCGAAGAGCGAGAACACCGCGGCGAAGCATAGTGCAACGATCCCGAATGCAACCGTGGCCCACTTGGTGGCCACTACTTGCTGTTCTCCGGTGCCGCCTGAACGGAAGATGTCCACCACGGCTGTTGTCGCCAATGCGCTGAGCTGCGAACTTGTGCTGCCCATTCCCGCGCAGAAGATCATCGCCAACAACAGCCCGATGACGCCCACCGGCATGTTGTCCATGATGAAGCTGATGAAAATGTAGTCCGCGTCGTTGGGCTCTGCATCCGGGAGTTGGGCCTTGACCTGTTCGGTGTATTCAGCGCGCAGCGACCTGTCGCGGTCGAGCGCCGTGAGGAGTTCCTTGAGCTCTTCCGGTTTCCCGACTTCGGTCGAAGCAACCCATGCACGTGCATGCTGCTCGATCGCCGCCGTGTTCTGCGCCTGCATTGCCGCGATCCCTTCCGCACTCCCCTGCTCTGCTGCAGCAACCCTGGCCTTCATTTCATCCACGTTCGCTTCGTTCCAATGCACCGGTGCGGGGTTGAACAGATAGAACATGAAGACCATCACACCGATCAGCAGGATGAAGAATTGCATGGGGATCTTCAGGAGACCGTTCATCAGCAACCCGCTCCTCGCCTGTTGCGGCGTCTGGCCACCGAGGTAGCGCTGCACTTGACTCTGGTCGGTACCGAAATAAGAGAGCTGAAGGAAGAAGCCACCGATCAAGCCGCTCCACAGCGTGTATTTCGTGTTCGGGTCCCACGATGTATCGATCACGTTCATTTTCCCCAGCGCACCGGCCAGGTCAAGACTTTCACCGAAGCTCAATGTGTCCTTCAGGTAATAGAGGATCAGCCCGAATGCGACAAAGAGCCCCGCGAACATCACGGCCATCTGCTGCTTGTGCGTTACGCCAACCGCCTTCGCACCGCCGGTGGTGGTGTACAGGATCACCAGCGCACCGATGAACATGCAGGTCCAACCCAATGGCCAATGCAGCACTTTGCTCAGCACGATGCTCGGAGCGTAGATGGTGATGCCCGTGGATAAGCCGCGCTGGATCAGGAACAGGATGGCGGTAAGCAAGCGCGTGCGCTGATCGAAGCGTTTGCCGATGAATTCGTACGCCGTGTAAACGTTCCACTTGTAGAAGAGCGGGATGAAGACCCATGCAATGACCACCATGGCCAACGGCAGCCCGAAGTAGAACTGCACGAAGCCCATGCCTTCCAGGAATCCCTGGCCCGGCGTGCTCAAGAACGTGATCGCACTGGCCTGCGTGGCCATCACGCTCAACGTCACTGCCCACCAACGATCCTCATTGTCGCCGCGCAGATAGCGGTTCACCGTGTTGGTGCTGCGCGTACGCCACACACCATAGCCCACGATGAAAGCCAATGTGCCAAGAAGGATCGTCCAATCGATGAAGTGCATCTTCAGGCGCTTCTGGTCTTCGATCAATACACACGTACAGTCGACCCAGTGGGTCGACTGTACGCGTGCGATCTACCGGGCAACGGGTTTCGAAATGAGGTTCGCAAAAAGCCGATACGCCCCCGGCACCCCCGCAGGCAATTGCCGGAAGAAGCTGATGCCCGTGTACACATAGCGCCCTTTGCCATAGTCGCAGGTGATGAGGCCGCCGTTGAGGGGTTGCTCTCCGGGATCGTTCCAGGCGATGAGCGAGGTGTAGTGCTCATCAAGACTCCCACAGAAGTAGAGCCCACGTTCCTGCACCCAGCCGCCGAAATCGGCGGAGCTGATCTTGTTGGGGATGTTCAACAACGGATGATCGCGCTGCAGGAAGGTCGGTGGCGCTTCCTCGACGGTAACGCGGTCGCGCGTGAGCTTGAACGGATAGGGGCCGAAGAGTGAATCCGGCACCATCATATCGCTGCTGCGCGTGTTGTACTGGCACACCAAGGTGCCACCGTTCTCCACATACTTCATCAGCACAGCGTTGAAGGTCTTCATCGCCTCCACCGTGTTGTATGTGCGGATGCCCGTGACGATTGCATCGTACTTCGTGAGGTCTTCCAGTTGGGCCGTGGCCGGATCGAGCATCTCAACCGAAACACCCAACTCTTCGATCGCCTTCGGCACATCATCGCCGGCGCCCTTGATGTAACCGACGTGCCTGGCGTTCACCTGCACATCCAACGGGATCAACTTCACCTCGGCAGGTGTGTAGTAGACCTGCGGCATGATGTGCGGGTAGTCGATCTCGTGCAGCGTTCGGTCAGCTTTCCCTTTCGGTCCGGTGAATTCGAACTTCACGGCACCGGCTTCCGCGCCTTCCATCGGTATCAACTGGAAGGTGAAGCTCTGGCGCGCGTTGCGCTTGTTGATGTTCACCAGCTTCAGGTCCTTGGTCGTGGCCCAACCTTCCGGCAATTGCACATTCAACTGGCCATTGAGGCTGTCGGTCAGCGCCTCGACTTCCACCACCAACTGTTCCGTTCCACCACGTGCGATCAGCACATCGGTCTTCGGGATCAGCGAGGCCACGGGCGTTACATACACTGGCCGTAAGCGCTCGCCGTCGACGCGGTCGACCCATTTTCGCGTTACATCGGCCGTGCCCAAATAGAGATATCCTGTCGTTGCAAAAACATTGTAGCCAAAAGAGGCCTCTCTCCGAACGGAAGGCATGCATCCCCAATGCGAGGCCCCTTGATTCTCGTAGAGCGTCCCGTGAGCCTTGGTCAACCAGTGTGGTTGGTCATACTCTGAATAGTCAGCCAAGAAGGCGTACTTCCTCGAGGTCTGCGAATTCGTCATCAATGTGTCATCGAGGCGAAGCTCTGCCATATCCGGAATGCCAAATCCATTCAGAACTAAGGCAGGGTTGGGCGAGCGTTTCATATAGCTGAAAATCAGCCGCAGTGAATCACCCTGTGCGACAGAGTTCACCTCGGCATTCGCCTCAGCTATCAAGCCGACGCAATCGTGCAACAACGATTGCACTTCCTTGAACTTGACATCAGACCACCAGCACTCCTTGATGACCTGGAAGCAATAGTTGTGCAAGTCATCCGCCAATCGAGAGAGTACTTCGTAACTCAATTCTGGAGCGGTCAGCGCATACTGATCAATAAGAGCCTCCACTTTAAGCAGGATGTTCGAGCCGTCTGGAATTCTTCCCCACGTCATATCGATCCCTTCAAAAATGTCCTTGGTTTTGGGTTTGTCGCCTTTCTCCAAGTGCAGGTACTCCAGCATTTCACCGCGCGTTTCGGCGGCGCCGAAACCCTGGCTCTTGTGCATGCTGCGGCTGCGTCCAGCGATCTCGGTGTAGCTGAGACCCAGCAGTGGATCATAGCCGCCGACATCCACCGTGAACCAGCTGGAGTCGGTCTTGGCCAACTCGGCCAGGTCTTTGCGCCACCAACTGCTGCCGTTGTAGAAGAGGCGGCGCGGCTGCCACACTTCAAGTCCTTGCTGCAGCTGTTCGGGAAAAGCCTTGGCATCGCCTGCCAGATCGAAGGCTTCTGCAGCCAGGATCGCTGACGCCGTATGGTGCCCATGACCTCCGCTTCCGTCCGTGTTGAAGCGCGTGATGATGATGTCCGGCCGGAACATACGGATCACGCGCACCACATCACTCAGTACCTCCTGCTTGCCCCACTTCGAGAAGCTCTCTTCAGCACTCTTGCTGTAGCCGAAGTCCACCGCGCGGGTGAAGAACTGCTCTCCACCATCGATGCGTCGGGCTTCCAACAACTCCTGTGTGCGGATGATGCCGAGCGCGTCGCCCAACTCCGGACCGATGAGGTTCTGTCCACCGTCGCCACGCGTGAGGCTGAGATCGGCGGTACGGACCTTCTTGCCGTTGGCCAACCACGTGATCAGTCTCGTGTTCTCATCATCGGGGTGGGCAACGATGTAGAGCACGCTCCCAAGCAC
>JBATMK010000081.1:0-50375 GCA_049289815.1 Flavobacteriales bacterium | reverse complement strand
AAGCCCAGCAGCTTGATCCGGTCGGCGCTGTTGTCGTCCATCACCGCGGTATGGATGGCATCGGGCACGGCTCCGCGTTCCATCAGCGCAGCGGCCACCGTGTGCGTATGCGCTGTGGTGCTGCTGTAACGGAACGATCCACTGTCGGTCATGATCCCCGTGTACAAACACGTCGCTGCCTGGGCGGAGAGGTGGGCCGACCATCCCATGGCCTCTGCAATGTCGAACACCATCTGGCTGGTGGCACAAGCACCGATATCGCTGAAGCTGATATCGAACACATCCGGCTCGCGGTGATGGTCAATGAGCACCTTCAGGGGTGCCGTCTTCAGCAGTTCCTGCATTTTCTCCACCCGGTCCAGCCGGTTGAAGTCGAGGCAGAAGAGCACCTCACATTGGGCGATCGCATCAGAGGCCCTCGCCTTGTCGGTTTCATGCACAATGGCGTCGGCATAGCCGGGCATCCATTGCAGGAATGCCGGCGGCGCGTTCGGCAGAAGCACCTGCACCGCATGGCCCGCTGCGCGCATGATGTGCATGAGGCCAAGGCTGCTGCCCACGGCATCACCATCGGGATTGTGATGCGTGACGATGGCCACACGGCGCGGGGTACCGAGCAGATCACGGAGCGCGGCGATCGAGGAGGCGGGTGTGGAACTGGTCACGGATGAGGTCTGCAGGATGGCGAACCACCGGGCGCAAAGGAAGAAGTCCCCGCCGCATGGCGAGGACTTCTTCCACGGATACCGATCCGTTCTCACTTTGGTTCGAAACCCACGTTCGGAGTGGGCATGTGCTCGATCATGATACCCACGCACCCGATGTCGCGGTCCTTGTTGGCGCCTTTGCGGCGATCCTCCGGAACGCCCGGTGCCACGACTTCCACAAGCAACCGCTTGGTGCTGGTGCATGAGAATTCGATCTCCTGCACCATGTCATGTTCACCGCAATCCCACACCACTTTGCGCACATCCGAATACACGGTGCGCTCTTCCGTCCGCTTCACGTTCTTCATCTCCCCGGTGGGCTGCCCGTTGGCATCCATCACCGATTCCTGCTCGGTGACCTCCACCGTCTCCTTGTGCGGCTCACGCAGGATCTCGATCAGCCGGAAGCCCATTTCGCTGCCGATCACCTTCTCATCGAAGCATAAGCTGATACGGTAATCCTGCCCGCTGTACACGATGATGTTCAGTTCGGTAGGGACGCCCACCTGCACTTGCGCACTACGGCTCTGGCCGTTCAGCGAGAAGCGGGGATCACCCGAGCGCTCGCAGTTGAACTTGTGGTAGTCGGTGCACTCGTACTGCGCTTGCAACACGGAGCCGCTGGCCGAAAGGGCCAGGACCATTGCGATCTGCTTCACGTTCTTCATCTCGGTTCAATTGCTGGCGACCGGTGCATCCTCCGGCTGCACGATGGCGGCCCGGAGTGTTTCAACGGCGTGTTCAAGTTCCTTGTAGTTCTCGGCGGTGATGGCAACGATCACCTTGTCGCCCAACACCATGCGGCCACTGGCGCTCGTGTCCGCAGCCGCTTCCCGCTTCACCTCCAGTTTGTCGTAAATGTCCCGCACCCCCTTCAACTGCTCGTGCACCGCGGCCACCGCGGGATCCCCGGTGTACTGCCCCATCAGCTCGATCAAATGCTCCAAGGTGAACTTCTGGTCAGCCACACGCTGCATGAGTTCAGCGGCGTTCCCGGTGGCTTCCGCCTTTTTCATCACGAGGTGCATGCTTTCCACCCAACCACCCGCGAGGACCAACGCCAAGGCGGGTCCCATGTTCTCGTCCTGCAGCTTCTCGTAGGCCTTATAGTAGGCTTCGTTGCTGATGGTTTCGAGTGAATCACCGAAGGAAACGTTCTTGTCCAGCCGTTTCTGGATCGCACCATCGAACACGCTGCTGAGGCCCAGTTGATCGCCGAGCTTTTTCACGGTGAGGTAGTAACGCGCCACCTCCACACGGTTGAACTGGCTGGCATACACCAGGTCCGTGGCGTAAACACCGAAGTTCAGTGCGCGTTTGTTCAGTGTGGCATAACGATCCACATCCATGGTGTTGCTCATCAACCTTTTGTCCCCCTCGCCCATGAGGTTGCGAACCAGCGAGAAGAGTTCGTTGGGCGTTGGCATTTGGTACAGGCTCGTACTGAGCGCGGCGCTTTCGTCGGCGCCGATCGTAAGGCGCTCTTCGGTGCCGGCCGGGTGGTCGGCTGCGCCGCCACCGCAGGCCGCCAGCGCTAACACGCCGATGGCTGCTGTGAAACGCGATCTCATGTGCATCATCTTCCGGGTGGGATTCCGGCCAAAAGTATCCCCGCCCCATGGGGTAGCCGACCATGGTCCGGGCATCTTTCCATGCCCCCGTGTTGATGGGGCGTACCGTCGGCTACTTTCGCCGCCGCAAAAACCAAAACGAAGCGAACGATGGCCGGGACAAGGACTTTCACCATGATCAAGCCCGAAGCGGTGGCAGCAGGACACGCCGGGAAGATCCTCGACATGATCATCGGCAACGGCTTCCGCGTCGTCGCCCTCAAATACACGCGCCTCAGCCACAAGGAGGCCGGTGCCTTCTACGCCGTACACAAGGAGCGCCCCTTCTACGGCGAACTCGTGGACTACATGGCCAGCGGCCCCATCTATGCCGCCATCCTGGAGAAAGCCAATGCCATGGAGGATTTCCGCAAGCTCATCGGCGCCACCGACCCCACCCAAGCCGCAGAAGGAACGATCCGCAAGGCCTACGCCGAGAGCAAGGCGAAGAACGCAGTGCACGGGAGCGACAGCGACGAGAACGCGCTCATCGAAGGGCACTTTTTCTTCAGCAGCAGGGAGCAGTATTGAAGGGGTATCAGGTAGAGTGTTTTGAGTAGCGCACGGACGACGCCCTACTCAATATCGATACCCGCTACTCACTCAATCCAATAGGATCTCCTTCACCACCACACGGCCCAGCCTATCGTTGAGGAGCTTGATCAAACCTTCCTTCTGGTAGCTGAGTTCCTGTTTCAAGGGGGCGCTGTCCACACGGATGCGCAATTGGCCATGGCGCAAGCGGATGTTGCGGGTGTGCTTGGCGATCATGCCGCCAGCCACATGGTCCCACGCGCTGATGGCATCCAACTCGTCCATTTTCGGGCGCAGGCCGAGATCCTGCACCATGGCACCCAGGGCCTCACCGAGCGAGCGTTCGTTCCTTTTTCTCACGGCTGAGGGAGTTGCGGTCCATGGCGAAGAAGCGCACGTCGAGGCCCAGGCCGTCCAAGGCCTTGTGCAAGCGCGAAGCGTCAGTATCGGTGATGAGCACCTGGCCGAAGCCGCCACTGCCCAAAAGCTTGAGGAGGTGACGCATGCGTTGCGGGTCGATCTTGTCGAAGATGTCGTCCAGCAACAGGATCGGCCTCAACCCGGAGCGCGCTGCGGTCAGGTCGAACTGCGCCAGCTTCAACGCGATCAAATAGGTCTTCTGCTGGCCCTGCGAACCGTGGCGTTTCAACGGCTGGCCATCGATGGTGAAGAGCAGGTCGTCCCGGTGGATGCCCACGGTGCTGTGCTGCGCCGACAAGTCCCGGTCCCATGCTGCTGATAGCAGTTCGCGCATGCTCTTCTCCCCCAATTCGCTACGGTAGGTGAGCCCGACATGCTCAGGCCCGCTGCTGATCCCCGCATAGTGTGAGGACAACAACGGCACCAGTTGATCCATGAAGGCTTTGCGCACGCTGTGCACCGCTTCGCCGTGCAGCACCAATTGCTCATCCCACGGTTCCACTTCACTGCGCGTAACACCGCTCCTGCCCGATCCACTTTTCAGCAACAGGTTGCGGTGCGCGAGGGCGCGGTTGTACCGCAGCAGCGCATCCAAGTACGGGCGATCGAACTGCGCTATCAGCCCGTCGAGGAAGCGGCGGCGCACCTCGCTCCCATCCAGCACGAGCTGGCCATCGTACGGCGTGATCATCACCACGGGCACCTTGCCCACATGATCGGCCAGGCGATCGTATTCCTTCTTGTTGCGGGTGAACACTTTGCGTTGTCCCTTGCGCACGCTGCACGCCAATTCGTCGTCGCCAGCCGCGGTCGCGAGGGAACCCTTGACCATGAACCAATCCTCGCCGTGCAGGATGTTGTGCATGTCCACCGGCTCGAAATAGCTCTTGCACAGGCTCAGGTAATGCACGGCATCCAACAAGTTGGTCTTGCCCACGCCGTTCGGGCCGGTGAAGCAGTTCACCTGTGCTCCCAGTTCCGCAGCGGCCTCACGGTGGTTGCGGAAATTGTGCAGGGAGAGGTGCGTGAGGTGCATGCGGCGAAAGTAGGCGGGCCGTTGCCCGTTCCCGAAGTAACGCAACATGGCCCCTGCGATAACCAACTCCCCAATTCCCGCTATGTTCACCGCTCCCCGATAAGTCGGGTCGAAGCACATGCGCGAGGCTGCATTCATCAACCGCAACAAGGCGAAGTGGCAGCGCTTGGAAAAGGCCGCCGATGGATTGGACAAGCTCAGCGCCGACGAGGCCAACGACCTCTACATCGAACTGACGGACGACCTCAGTTACGCGCGCACGTTCTACCCGAAGAGCAATGTGACGAGCTACCTGAACGGAGTGAGCGCGCGCGTGCACCAAATGCTGCACCGCAATGAACGGATCGACCGCAGCCGCTTCATCACCTTCTGGACCACCGAAGTGCCCCTGGCGATGGCGCGCACGCGTTCGGCGTTGTTGGTCTCCTTCCTCGTCTTCGCTGTATCGGCCGCCATCGGGGCATTGAGCAGTGCCAACGACGGCACGTTCTCTCGTTTGGTCCTTGGCGATGACTATGTGAACATGACCTTGGAGAACATCAAGGAAGGCAAGCCGATGGATGTGTACGATGGCGACGGCGAACTGGACATGTTCTTCGCGATCACGGTGAACAACATCCGCGTTGCGTTGATGGCCTTTGCTTTCGGGCTGCTCACTGCTGTCGGCACGGGTGTCATCCTGATGCAGAACGGGATCATGGTGGGTGTGTTCCAGTACTTGTTCTTCCAATACGGTATGCTGAAGACCAGTGCCCTCACGATCTGGGTGCACGGCACCTTGGAGATCAGCGCCATCATCATCGCGGGGGCCGCCGGCATCGCCATCAGCAACGGCATGCTCTTCCCCGGCACGCACACGCGCATCGAGAGTTTCAAGCGCGGCGCCAAGCTCGGGTTGAAGGTGGTGCTCGGGCTGGTGCCCATCTTCATCATGGCCGGCTTCCTCGAGAGCTTCGTTACGCGCCACGCACCTATCCTCAACGAATGGGTGAGCGGCGGCATCATCGCCGTGTCCGGTGCCTTCATCCTTTTCTACTTCGTCATTTACCCCTACCATGTCGAACACAGGACCCGTGGAGCTGCGCCAGGTGCGCGACTTTGAACAGACCATCGGCGACGCGTTCAGCTTCATGAAGCAGAACGGGAAGGTGTTGGTGAAAGCCATCGTCTATTTCTCGGCGATCCCCATGGCGATCTACGGCCTGCTCAACGCAACGCAGATGACCGGCATGCAACAGCCGGACGTGACCAACCCGTTCGGACCGCTCATGGAACTCTATGGCACCATGGCCATCGTGTTCATTCCGTACGTGGTGGCACGTGTGCTGGTGAACGGCGCGGTACTGGAGTATGTGCGCGCCTACCTGCTGAACGAACACCACAGCCTTACGCTGGGCGAACTATGGCGACGTGTGGCGAAGAATTTCTGGATCTACCTCGGTATTTGGTTCTTCACGTATGTGATGTTCGGGGTTGGTTTCGTGCTGTGCTTCCTGCCGGGCATTTACCTGATCACCGCCGCGATATTGGCCGGGGTCGTTCATGCGGTTGAGCGCACAGGGCTGGGCGATGGCTTCAACAAGAGCTTCAGCATGGTGAACAAGTCGTTCTGGTCCATGCTCGGGTTGGTGATCGTGCTCGGCCTGATCCAATGGGTGCTGGCGCTGGTGCTCAGCCTACCGGCAATGGCGTTCACTGGTGTGGAACAGATGTTCTCGCCGGGCTTCGATGGGAGCATCGACCTGCCCGTATGGAAGATGGTCGCCGTGGGCATTCTCACCACGGTGGTGGGCATTGCGGAGCAGGTGATCCACGCCGTTGTGGTGATCGCACTTGCGTTGCGCTACTTCAGCCTGGTCGAGAACCGCGAAGGCATCGGATTGAAGGAGAAGCTTTCCGGACTGGACGCGCCATCAGCATAAGATCACGACACAACACCTCACTACCCGACGCATGAACCCACGCCCACCCATCATCCTGCGGCAACGCCGCGATTTCGGCCAGACCATCAGCGACAGCTTCGCCTTCATGCGCCAGAACTGGAAACCCTTGTGGAAGGCCGTCTTCACCATCTGTATCCCTCCCATCCTGCTCGGCTTCCTATGCATCGGAGCCTTCGTCTACAGCATGATCAACCAGGCAGGGGCCGATCTGTTCCAAGGAAGTGAACCGGCCATGTTCACGACGGCGGCTTCGTTCATCGGTATCCTGCTGGCCATACCGTGTTTCCTCTTCAGCGGGGTGATGATGGAGGCCATTACGAATGAGTATCTGGGAGCGTACTCCCGGGGCGAGCATGTCGGCATCACCACCGGCGATCTCTGGCGTCGTAGCCTCAGCCAGTTCTGGCAGTACTTCGGTATCCTCTTCCTCGGTGGTCTCGCCGCGATGGTGGGACTAGTGTTATGCTACCTGCCCGGTATCTGGATCGGCACCTCTTTCGTGATGGCGCCCATGGCCCATGCCCAGGAACGCCTCGGCGCTACCGACGCCTTGGGCCGCAGTTTCAAATTGGCGCACAAAAAGTGGTGGTGGACCTTTCTACTGGTCTTCGTGTTGTACCTGATCATTTCGGCCATCCAGGGCATGGTCTTCCTCCCCTTCTATTTCGCCGCCATCATCTCCTTTGTCACCGGCATGGACGATGGCTTCAACACGGGGCCGCCGATCGCGGCTATGATCGTGGGTGGCATTGGCTACCTCCTGCTCATCATCGTGTCCTTCATGCTGGTGCCTCTCTTGAGGGTGGGCACGGGGTTGTGGTACTACGCACTGGTGGAGGAGTTCGAGAGCAAAGGCCTGGAGGATCGCGTGGGAAACCTGGACGCCCTGTGAAGGAACCACAACGTGTTAAGTGAGGCTGCGTCCACGTGGGCAACATCATAGCTGACCCGCCCCGCACCATGCGATCCTGCATTGTTGGCTTGGCCCTCCTGTGCGGCATGACTTGTCCAGCCCAAGATCCACCCACGGGTGGGGACGGGACGCAAGCAGCCGTGGACAGTGCGGCGATGGAGATCAACGACGACACATCCTTTGAGGAGGTCAAGGATGAGGCATTTGCAGTCCTCGACACGATGCTTCCTCCGCAGGATGCACGTGCCTTCGATGAGTCTGCCTTGGAGGCGCTGCGTAACAACCCGAAGTACCAATACGAGCGTGAGGTCTCGGAAGCTCCGAGCGCTTGGGACCGCTTCTGGAAGATGGTGGGCAATTGGATCCGCGATCTACTGGAAGGACTGGAGAACGTGACCGGACTGAAGTTCATGTCCTGGTTCTGGGACTATATCTGGTTCGCGGTCTTCGCCATTACATTGGTGATCTTGCTGGTGGTCCTGCGCCGCCGGATGTTCAGCAAGGTGTTCGCGCGAAGCGTGGCCAATGCCGGCAGCGTGCGCACCTTGGAAGAAGACATCACGGCCGATGACCTGCCGGAGCAACTTGCGGATGCCGAATTGAAAAGTGAATGGCGCCGTGCCCTGCGCTTGCAATACCTGCTCGTGCTCCGCCAATTGGTGGATGAGGAGCGCATCTCGTGGAAACCACAGCACACCGACCGCGACTACCAGGCGCAACTGAACGACGAGAACGAGCGCGTCCGGTTCGGGCGGCTTTCGTTCATCTTCAAATGGGTGTGGTATGGCGAAGCGGACCTGGACCGATCGCAGTACGAGAGCCTCAGCGCAGGTTTCGTTGACTTCCGTAGCAAGCAGGCTGCATGACACGCAAGGAGAAGATCATCGCGGCCATGATCGCACTGCTCATCGTGCTGATCGCCGTGCTTGAAGCGCTGGCTCCCAAACCCACCGATTGGTCGGCGAGCTACAGCCGCTACCACGACAAGCCCTTCGGCGCCGAACTGTTGTATGAACGCCTCGGTGATCTCTTCGATCGGATAGTACCCGTCCAGGAATCCATCTACGAGGTCTCGGAACGCCGGTGGTATGAGGACACTGCAGTGTCGCACCTGTACCTGAACCAACGTTTCGCACCTGAGGCCGTCGACTTGGAGCGCTTGCTGGGCATGGTCCGGGCCGGCGACCAGGCCTTCATAGCGGCGGAAGACTTCGGCCCCGAACTCAGCGATTCATTGGGGATCGGCACGAGCAGCGACTGGAAGAGTTGGAATGACACCACCCGGTTGGCTTTCCAACGTGGCCTTGCGAGCGACACCATGTTCGCCTTCCCGCGCATGGGCAACGCCAGCTACTTCAACGACTTCGATACGGCCAGCACCACCGTGCTCTGCACCACGAACGATACCAACGCGACGATGCTGCACATGCGTTTCGGCAGTGGTCATTTCTATCTCTGCACCACACCACTGGCCTTCACCAACTACCATTTGCTGCGCGATGCCAACAACGATTTCATCGAGGCGGCCTTCGCCCGGCTCCCGCGCAACGAACTCTATTGGGATGAATTCCACAAGGTGGGCCGTGAAGGCCGCATGACACCGTTGCGCTACATCATCGACCAGCCGCCGCTGCGCTGGGCCTACTACATCGCCTTGCTGCTGGTGCTGCTCTACATGTTCGTGCAGGCAAAACGTGAGCAGCGCGCCATGCCGATCCTCGAGCCGTTGCGCAACAGTTCACGCGAATTCGTGGGTACGCTGGGGCGGCTTTATTATGAGAAAGGCGATCACGCCGATCTTGCCCGCAAGATGATCGCCCACTTCAAGGAGGACGTGCGCAACCGCGCCTACCTGCGCGGGTTCGAGTACGACGAACGCACAGCCGCCCACATCGCCCGACGCACAGGGATGACCCAGGATGAAGTGGCGAATGAGTTGAACGCCATCCACGACGTTGAATTGTTGAACACGATCAGTGAAACGCAGCTGCTCGAACTCAGTGATCGACTGCAAAGCCTGCGCAAACGCCTTTAGAACGAACCCATGGACGAGAACACCAATGTTGGCGGAACGCCAGTGCCACAAGGACCGCCGCGACAAGTCGTGACGACGAATCCTGCCGACCCTCTAAGAGATCCTCCGTCGGTGACCCCTCAGGATGACAATGCGGGAGCTGCGGGTGCAGGCTCGGGCTACGTGCCAAGCGTTCCGATGCACGAACTGCAGGCCGCCGTGGGCAAGGTGCGCGCTGAAGTGCGCAAAGTGATCGTGGGCCAGGATCGCATGATGGACCTGCTGATGATCGCCCTGCTCAGCGATGGACATGTTTTGATCGAGGGCGCACCCGGCCTGGCGAAAACACTCACCGCGAAGCTGCTGGCGAAAGCGGTCGCCACGAACTTCAGCCGCATCCAGTTCACCCCCGACCTGATGCCCAGCGATGTGATCGGCACCAGTGTGTTCGACCCGCGCACAACCGGCTTCGAGTTCCGGCCCGGCCCGATCTTCAGCAACATCGTGCTGGTGGACGAGATCAACCGCGCGCCGGCTAAAACGCAGGCTGCGCTCTTCGAGGTGATGGAAGAACGCCAGATCACCGCGGATGGCAGGACACATGCCCTGGGTGTACCGTTCATGATCGTGGCCACCCAGAACCCGATCGAGCAGGAGGGCACCTACCGCTTGCCTGAAGCGCAGCTCGACCGTTTCTTCTTCAAGATCGAAGTGGGCTACCCCACGGTTGATGAGGAAGCACAGATACTTGCTCGGTACAGCTCAGGGAGCCAGCACTTGAGCACCGCCGCGGTGCAGCCTGTCCTCTCCACCGCTGAACTCGCGAACGCCCGTGAATTGGCGCGGGCCGTGCGCTGCGAAGAGAAGCTGGTGCGCTACATCGCCGCGATCGTTGACCAGACCCGCAACGACCATGCGCTGATGCTCGGCGCCAGCCCGCGTGCTTCGATCGCGATCCTCATGGGTGCCAAGAGCGCCGCTGCCATCGACGGGCGCGATTTCGTAACACCGGAAGACATCCGCTTCGTCCTGCCACACGTGCTGCGCCACCGCGTGATGCTTACCCCGGAGCGCGAGATGGAAGGCTTGACGCCCGATGCCGTTGTGGAACGCTTGGTGCAAAAGATCGACGTGCCCAGGTGAAACGCTTCTGGCGATCCTTCTTCATCACACGCCGTTCGTTCATCGTCGGCTGGGTTTTGGTGCTGCTGTTCATCGTGGGCTGGTTCAGTCCTGTCGTCTTCGGCTTGGCGCGCGCGGCGGCCTTGCTTTTCGTGGTCGTGTTCGCCAGCGAGATGCTGACGCTTTTCCGGACCAAGGACGCCGTGCAGGGCGAGCGGCACACCTATGCCAAGTGGAGCAATGGCGATGAGAATCCGGTGACGATCCAGTTGCGCAGCCGATACGGGTTGCAGGTGCATGTGCGGGTGCTCGACGAGCTGCCCATCCAATTCCAGCGGCGCGATCTCATCTTCCAGGGCGATCTGCAGAGCGGTGGCGAACTCCGCTTCCCCTACGCGGTGCGACCGGTCCAGCGCGGTGTGTACAGCTATGGCGCCATCAATGTGTTGGCCAGCACCGCCCTCGGTCTGGTGGAACGGCGTTTCATCCTGGAAGCCGGGAAGCAGGTGGCGGTGTATCCGAGTTTCCTCCAGCTGCGCAAGTATGAGCTGCTCGCGATCAGCGATCGCCTCATCATGGCAGGTGTGAAGCGGATCCGGCGCATAGCCCAGCACGTAGAGTTCGACCGTATCAAGGAATATGTACACGGCGACGACCGGCGAACGGTGAACTGGAAGGCTACCGCACGCCGTGGCCGCCTCATGGTGAACCTCTACCAGGATGAACGCAGCCAGCAAGTCTTCTCCCTCATCGATCTCGGTCGTGTGATGAAGATGCCCTTCGAGGGTCTGAGCCTGCTGGACTATGCGATCAACGCCAGCCTGGTCATCAGCAACATCGCCATGCACAAGGATGACAAGGCTGGCCTGATCACGTTCAGCAACAAGGTGGATACGGTGCTGCGCGCCAGCCGCCAACGCGGGCAGATGGAAAAGATCCTTGAACAGCTCTATGCCCAGCGCACCGATCACCAGGAGACGGACATGGAGGCGCTGTATGCGAACGTGAAGACCCACATCACCCAGCGCAGCCTCCTACTGCTCTTCACGAACTACGAGAGTGTGAACGCCCTGCGCCGGCAACTACCCTACTTGCAGCGTCTCGCCCGCACCCATTTGCTCGTGGTGATCTTCTTCCAGAACACTGAGTTGGAGGCCGACCTCAGGACGCGACCCTTGAATACCGTGGAACTGTACGCCCACACCATCACCGAAAAGCACATGCACGAGAAGCGGTTGATCGTGAAGGAGCTGGAAGGTCACGGCATTGCCAGCATCCTCACCCGTCCACAGGACCTCACGGTGAACGTGATCAACAAGTATTTGGAGATCAAGGCGCGGGGCGCACTATGATCGGCTACACCCGTTACGAGCCCGGCTTCACGCCGACATCAACCATCCAGCCGAACGGATCCGCAGCACGGCCACGGCGGATATCATCGAGCACGGTAGCCACGTGGTTGCTGAAGCTGTCCTTCGCCAGATTCGGTAACGTGTACTCTTGATCGTCGTAGGCGATGCTCGCGATGTGCGCGATGGTCGCCGCGGTGCCCGCCCCGAAAGCTTCCTTCAACGTGCCCTTGCGGATCGCCTCCGTGACCTCCGCCACGCTTACACGCCGCACCTGCATGTCGATGCCTTCCTTCCTCGCGATGCGGATAATGCTGTCACGGGTGATGCCCTCAAGGATGGTACCGCTGGTTTCCGGCGTCATCAACGTGTCGCCGATTCGGAAGAACACGTTCATGGTGCCGCTCTCCTCGAAGTACTGGTGCGTTTCACCATCGGTCCAGAGCAGCTGTTGGAACCCTTTGTCGGCGGCCAGCTTCGCGGGGTACAACGATGACGCGTAGTTGCCACTGCACTTTGCGGCGCCCGTTCCACCGGGGAAGGCACGGCTGAACTCCGTCTCGATCTTCACACGGACGGCATCCT
This sequence comes from Flavobacteriales bacterium, assembly GCA_049289815.1. Classification (GTDB taxonomy): domain Bacteria; phylum Bacteroidota; class Bacteroidia; order Flavobacteriales_F; family PHOS-HE28; genus PHOS-HE28. The sequence goes on along the minus strand of JBATMK010000081.1, from coordinate 38,142 downwards.
TATAGTAGCCGCGCACAGGGCAAGTGAAGATGATGAAGCGGTAGGTGTCGCTCGGACGCACGCCCACGTATTCGTCGCTGGCATACATGAAGGGCCGGATGTATAGTGCGCCTTCCGCGTCGCGCGGGATCCACTTGTGGTCCATGCGGATCAGTTCCGTCATGCCTTCCATGAAGACATCCTCAGGGATCGGCGGCATGCACATGCGCTGCGCGCTCCTGTTCATGCGCACGATGTTGTCCTGCGGCCGGAAGATGGCCACGCGACCATCGGCACCACGATAAGCTTTCTGTCCTTCGAAGATGCTCTGACCGTAGTGCAGGGTGATGAGCGCGGGGCTCATTTCCATCTTGCCGTACGGCTCGATCACAGGCTGTTGCCATTGCCCGTCGCGGTAATCCATCACGAACATGTGATCGCTGAACACGCGGCCGAACACCACGCTTTCGAGGTCGATGCCGGGTAGGCGGCTCTCCTTCACCGGATGCTTGATGATCTTCAATGCTGTACTGGTGGTGCTCATGTGTGGTTCCGTTGCCGTACTTCGTGGATCGGCCCGAAGGTATACGCGGCCGCGTTCTACGCAGATCCCAGCGGAAAGGATAACGGTCGGCCGGCATGAAGGACATCCATGAGGTATTGGGCACCCACTGGGGGTATACGGCGTTCCGTCCGTTGCAGGAACGGATCATCCGCAGCGTTCTTGAAGGCCGCGATACACTTGCGCTGTTGCCGACGGGAGGCGGAAAAAGCCTGTGCTACCAGGTGCCGGCCCTGGCCATGGGCAAGCTCTGCCTGGTCGTCTCCCCGCTCATCGCGCTGATGAAGGACCAGACCGAACGCCTGAAGAAACAGGGTGTTCCGGCCAAGGCCATGTTCAGTGGCATGGCATACGCCGAACTTGAGAACGCCTTGGAAGCATGCGCCTTGGGCAAGAGCGCTTTCCTTTATGTGAGCCCCGAACGGTTGCGCAGCGAGCTGTTCCTGGCCCGCGCCCAACGCCTGCCCGTCGGCTTGATCGCCGTTGATGAGGCGCATTGCATCAGTCAATGGGGTTACGACTTCCGTCCGGCATACATGGGGATCCCGGAGATCCGCGCAAAGTTCCCCGGCGTGCCCGTCCTGGCCCTCACCGCCACAGCCACGCCTACTGTGGCCGAGGACATCATGGCGAAGCTGGCGTTCCGAGAACCGAATTTGATGCGCGCACCTTTCCAACGGCCCGAACTCACGTTCTGGGTTTCTCAGGGTGAGGACAAGTTGGGTCGCCTGCTGCGGATCGCGCAACGCGTTGAGGGCAGCGGCATCGTGTACTTGCGCGATCGGAAAGGCACCGTGCGGATGGCAGGAACGCTCCAACAACAAGGCATCAGTGCCGCGGCCTATCATGCCGGATTGTCCATGGAGGAACGTGACAGCACACAACACGCCTGGGCGTCCGGCGATGTGCGCTACGTTGCCGCCACCAACGCTTTCGGCATGGGCATCGACAAGGGCGATGTGCGGGCCGTGGTGCATATGGACCTGCCACCCGACCTCGAAAGCTGGTACCAGGAAGCGGGACGCGCAGGACGCGATGGCGCACCGAGCTACGCCTTTCTTTTGCAGGGTCCGGGCGATGCCGAACGCGCACGTGAACGCCTGCGCAGCAGCTTCCCTTCACTGGCCGAAGTACGGCTCGTGTACCAAAGCTTTGCCGATACACACCGCATTGCGCTCGGTTCCGGCAAGGATGAAGCATACGCGCTCGACCTGCGCGATCTCGCGAAGAAGACACAGTTGCAACCGAACACGGTGCTCAACGCCCTCAAGGCGCTTGAACTGAACGGCGACCTTGCGCTGAGCGATGGATTGCACAGTCCCTCCCGTGTGCTGTTGACGACGAACGCGAAGACCGTTTACGATCTCCGGTTGAACGACCAACGCCACGGTCCGTTGTTGGAAGCATTGTTGCGCATGTATGGCGGTCTCTTCGAGGAAGCCGCTCTCATCGAGGAATTGCGGATCGCGCAGCACATGCAATGGAGCACCGGGACCGTGAAGGACCGCTTGCTTGAACTGCAGCGACTGGGCCTGCTGAGCTACTTACCCAGCAGCCACGAGCCGGCCGTAACACTGATGGTACCGCGTCGAGATGCCCAACGATTGATGCTCGATCCGGAAGCGCTCAACAACCGAAAGGTGCGCGCCGCGGAACGGCTCGAAGCCATGATCGCTTTCGCCTCTTCGTCAACCCTGTGCCGCGAACACCATGTACTCTCCTATTTCGGTGAGAACACAACGGCCGATTGCGGACGCTGCGATCGATGCATGGCCCGCAAGGAGGGCACCGGACCTCTGGGGGACAATGCGGCCAAGGCGCGGGAGAAGCGGTGGCTCGTGGATATGGGATCCGATGTACCCGAGCATTGAGCTTGAGCATGTTGTTGAAGCGTTCCTTCTACCTGCAGGAAGATGTGGTGCGGCTCTCTCGTGAACTGTTGGGCAAGGTCATCATCACCGGCGAGGGACGTGATCGGACGGTCGGCATCATCACCGAAACCGAAGCCTATGCCGGGGAAGGCGACCGGGCATCACATGCCTACCGCGGCCGGCGGACCCCACGGAACGAGGTGATGTTCGGGAAAGGCGGCGTGGCGTACGTATACCGCTGCTATGGCATTCACAACCTGTTCAATGTGGTGACGAACGTGCAAGGCGTGCCCCACGCCATCCTGATCCGTGCTGTGGAACCGCTGGAAGGCGAAGCCGTCATGCGCTCGCGCCGCGGGGCGCCTGGGAAACATTGGAGAAGTGGCACGCTCAGCGGTGGGCCGGGAACGCTCACCACCGCCTTGGGGATCGAGCTGTCCCACAATTCAGTGGATCTGACCACGGGCATCATCCGGATCGAGGATGCCGGGTTCACCATCCCGCACAAGGCCATTCTGATCGGCCCGCGCATCGGCGTGGAGTACGCCAAGGAGGATGCCCTGCTCCCCTATCGCTTCCGTGTCACCAAGGATCATTCCTTCGCGCCATGAGCAAACGCATCGTGTTCATGGGTACGCCCGAATTCGCGGTGCGCTCACTCAACGCCCTGGTGAACGCCGGTGTGGAAGTCGCGGCGGTGGTGACGGCCATGGACAAACCTTCAGGACGTGGAAGACAGCTGCACGGCTCGGCGGTGAAACATCGCGCCCAGGAACTCGGCTTGCCGTTGCTCCAACCGGAAAAACTCAAAGACGCCGTGTTCCTCTCAGCATTGGAAGGGCTCCGAGCGGACCTGTTCGTGGTGGTGGCCTTCCGCATGTTGCCTGAAAACGTTTGGACCATGCCGCCGTTGGGCACGATCAACCTGCACGCGTCATTGTTGCCCCAGTACCGGGGCGCCGCACCGATCAACTGGGCAGTGATCAACGGTGAGCACAACACCGGCGCCACCACCTTTTTCATCCGGCACGAGATCGATACTGGAGATATCCTCATGCAGGAAGAACTACCCATCGGCCCCGATGAAACGGCCGGTGAAGTGCATGACCGCCTGGCGATCATGGGTGGCCATTTGCTGGTGCAGACTGTTAAATCCATCCTTGCCGGGACCGCCGCATCGCAACCGCAAAAGATCCTTGAGGGGACCATCGTTCGAACGGCCCCGAAACTGGACCCGGACAACTGCCGCATCGATTGGAGCAAGTCTGCGCAACAAGTGCACGATCATGTGCGAGGGTTGAGCCCCTTCCCTGGAGCATGGACGACGTGGAACGAGAACGGTCGTTCGACCCATTTCAAAGTACTTCGCACCGCGAGGGCGACCAGTGCCGTTCGGCTTGCATCCGCAGGTCATGTTGAATTGCACTCCAAGGGTATGCGCGTGGCATGCGGTGATGGATGCCTCGAACTGTTGGAGGTGCAGGCTGAAGGCAAACGCCGGATGAGCGCCGGTGATCTTGTCCGTGGCATTCAAGGAAGCTCCGGCATCCTCTTGCAATGACATACCGCGCACACATCATCATGGCGTTCGCTGCATTGACTTCCACCGTCATGCACGGTCAAGTGCACTATGGAGTGGATCATCTTGCATGCGCGGAAGGTGATGGCCCTGTGCGAAGCCGTGTGCTCCACAGCGACAGCCTGGCCACGTCGACACTGTTGTGCATCAGCGATGAAGTGCGTCCGCACGTTCATGCATTCCACACCGAGCATGTTCATGTGCTTGCAGGAGAAGCATTGATGCTTTTGGGTGATAGCATGTTCAAGGTGGGGCCGGGATCCTTCCTCACCATACCTCAAGGAACCACGCACGCCGTGCGCGTACGCGGCAACGCTCCCCTGCGCGTGATCTCCGTTCAGTCGCCCGGATACGATGGTACCGACCGCGTGATGGTGGCCCCGCCGGCCCTTTGGACACGACCGTGAAAAACGGCGGCAAGGCCTTTGCTGGAACCCGCTCTGGCAGCGGTTTACAGGCGGAGTTATCAACAAACCCCCTGTTTTTTCAACATTTTCCGGTGGTTGCCCCGGAAACCCTTGACGGACGTGGCTCTGCGGATACATTTGACCCGGACCCCAACAAACCAACGGTCCAACAAAAACCCAAACCAGATGAACAAAGCAGAACTGATCGAAAGCGTAGCCGCCGAAGCGAAACTCTCCAAGGCCGATGCAAAGCGCGCCATTGACAGCTTCGTTAGCAGCACACACAAGGCCCTGAAGAAAGGTGACCGTGTGGCCCTCGTTGGCTTCGGCACCTTCTCGGTGACGCAGCGCAAGGCCCGCAAAGGCCGCAACCCGCAAACGGGCAAAGAGATCAAGATCGCTGCCAAGAAGGTGGTGAAGTTCAAGGCAGGTGCTGAACTGGCGAAGAAGCTGAAGTAAGCCCGTCCCACGGACAATGAGAGGTCCCTCGCAAGAGGGACCTTTCTTTTTACCCACCTTCCGCACATGACCGACGAGGAATTGTACGCGCAACTCACCGCCTTCATATCGGACAACAAGCGCGCGTTGTTCGATCGCATCGCGCCCACGCGCATGCGCCACGTCACCGTTGTGCTCGAAGACATCTACCAGAGCCACAATGCCAGTGCGGTGGTGCGCACCTGCGACCTGCTCGGGGTACAGGACCTCCACATCATCGAGAACCGGAATGCCTACACGCTGAACCCGGATGTCACCCTGGGCAGCAGCAAGTGGGTTGACATGCACCGATGGCGTGAGGGAAAGTCCAACACGATGGATTGTGTGCGCGCCTTGCGAGCGAAGGGTTACCGGATCGCTGCCACATCGCCCCATGGCGATAGCGTCGAACTGAAAGACCTCGACCTGTCCACCCCCATCGCTTTCTGTTTCGGCACCGAACTGGAAGGGCTCAGCGACGAACTTTTGGCAGCCGCTGATACGCGCGTGCGGATCCCGATGCACGGTTTCACGGAGAGCTACAACATCAGTGTGAGTGCCGCGATCATTCTCTTCACCGTAACGGAGCGCCTGCGCACGAGCGATGTGGACTGGCGCTTGAACGATGCGGATATCCTGCGCTTGAAACTTGAATGGGCCCGCAAAACGCGCCATCACGCATCGCTCATCGAGGAGCGTTTGCGTGCAAGATCCGCACAACGCGATGACACGATCGGATGATCGCGATGAGATCGTTCCCCCATCACTTTGGAACGCACCATCAACATTGCCTGGTGGAAAATGGAACCTTGCCGGGACATGTCGCGTAACAGTGCGCCGATACTTTTGGTCAAACCCTTAACACACCATTACAATGGGAAAAGGTGATAAGAAGACGAAGAAAGGAAAGCGCACCGTTGGCAGCCGCGGCAAAGCCCGCCCCAGCAAGCGTCGCGCACGCGTAGCATCTGCTAAGAAGGCAGGCGCTAAGAAAGCAGCCAAGAAAGCTGCTCCGAAGAAAAAGGCCGCCAAGAAGAAGGCTGCCAAGAAGAAGAAGTAAGCAGACCACGCTACAGAGCGAAGGCCCCTCACGTTCGAGGGGCCTTCTGCTTTTCTGCCATTACGGTTGCAGACGCGAGCGCTCCCAATCGCCGTGCGTGCGGCGCTCGAACATGATGCGATCATGCATGCGGTTGGGACCGCCTTGCCAGAATTCGATCCGCAACGGGCGTACGCGGATCCCACCCCAATGGAAAGGCCGCGGCACATCACCCTCCTTGAAGCGCTCCTCCCATCGCGCATACCGTTCCATCATGCGATCACGCGATGCTACGGGCATGCTTTGGTCGCTGGCCCACGCGCCGATGCGGCTTTCGCGCGGGCGTGTGGTGAAATAGGCATCGCTCTCAGCAGCACCCACCCGTTCCGATCGTCCTTCGATGCGGATCTGCCGTTCCAGTTGGGGCCAGAAAAAATTCAGCGCAGCACGGGTATCGGTGTCGAGATCGTTCGACTTGCGGCTGTTGTAATTGGTGAAGAAGACGAAACCCTCCTCGTTGAACGAACGCAGCAGCACGATACGGCATGCCAGGTGGTCCGGTCCTGACGTGGCCAATGCCATCGCGTTGTGCTCAGGCACTTGCTCATCCGCAGCATACTGCAACCAACTCCCGAACAACGTTATGGGGTCTGCACCCGCGTCCTCTTCCGTTAGCGAGTGCTTGCCGTAGTTCTTGCGAAGGTCCGCGTGCGTGAGGGGTTGGTCTGGCATGTCGGAAGTGTTGCGTCGAAGTTACCGGCGCAACCGCACACGATCCATCATCGTCAAATGCGTGAACGCATCTCTTCCCTTTACCTTGTAGCGGAATTCGTCATGGCCAAGGATCCTTTGGAATTGGACCCCCGCAACGCGTTGCCGCCGCAGCGTGGTCGCTTGTTGGTTTCAGGGCCCTTCCTGCCCGATCCCTATTTCCGGCGCACCGTGGTCCTGTTGTGCGAGCACGACGAGGAAGGGTCGTTCGGTTTCGTGTTGAACCGCTTCATCGACCTGGAGATCGCGGATCTGGTGGAAGGCTTCCCGCGGATCAACACGCGCATTTCCATAGGCGGCCCGGTGCAGAGCGGTAACCTCTACTACCTGCACACCCTCGGGTTGAGGTTGGAAGGGAGCGAGGAAGTGGTGGCCGGTGTGTTCATGGGTGGCGATTTCGAACAACTCCGTGGCATGCTCGGGGCTGACCCCACGCTCGCCCGGCACCTGCGCTTTTTCATAGGCTACAGCGGTTGGGGCAAAGACCAGCTGAACGGCGAGATGGAACAGCACGCGTGGCTGGTGGGCCAAGGCACCAAACAACGGATCATGAACACCAAGCGGGATGATCTGTGGGCGCAGACACTTCGCAGCATGGGCGCGGATTTCGCACCATTGGCAGGTTTCCCCGAAGACCCTACGCTCAACTGAGCACCGCGGCGTTCAACAGATCAACGAGTTGTTGGCCTGCCCGATGCGCGTACCGTTTGGTCCGATAAGCGCCGGCCCACTGCACACCACGCACAGCATTGGTGAAGAACAACTCATCGGCTGCCAACAGGTTCTGTGGGTTGAGAGAGCACTCGTACACCTTCATGCCGTTGGCCAGGGCCAGATTGATGATCTGCATGCGCATGATGCCGCCGATGCATCCATCGGCCAACGATGGCGTGTAGAGCACCCCATTGCTCACGATGAAGAGATTCCCGCTGCTGCTTTCGATGATGTTGCCGCGATCGTTCTGCAACAGGCAATCATCCAAGCCGCGTTCCTGGCTCCAGAGACCGGCCATGATGTAGTAATGGCAGTTGAGCGTTTTGTGGATGCTCAGCACGTTCACGGGTTTGCGCATCTCCGGCCAGATGTCCACCGTAAGGCCCTGCTCATTCAGCATGAACCTGTCCTGCGTGAGCGGCCGCAGTTCGATCGCATAACCACCATTGTTGGTTTCGGGTCGATAGTGCCCATGGCCTTCGCGGTATACGGTGAGGCGGCATCGGCCGCTGATGATCCCGGTACGTTGCACGAGCAATTCGATGTGCTGTGCCAAGGTGTGGAGGTCGAGCCCTTCGGGCCGTTCGATCCGCAGCACCTTCAATCCCTCCTGGCAACGGATCCAGTGTGCCTCGAGAAAGCAGGGCTTGCCACGTACGACCCGGATGCTTTCGAAGACACCATCGCCATAATGGAACGCGCGGTTGTCCAAGAGGATCGCCGGCCGATCACCTTCCATCACCTGACCGTTCACGACGACCCAGGAGCGCATCAGCGGAAACGTTCCAGTTTTTGCATCACCGGACGCAATGGCGCGTTCGCTGTTACCAGTACGCCCTGCACACCTGCAGCCTGGGCCGCATCCACATCACGTTGCCGATCACCGATGAAGACCGAGCCATCGGCCACAGCATCCAACAGCGCCAATGCGCGCTCCACCAGCAGGTGGCCCGGCTTGCGGCACAAGCACCTACCGTTGTTCGGGTGGTGCGGACAATGAAGTATCAGCGGCATGGGGACGCCTGCTTCGGCGAGGCGGTCGTGAAGATAACCATGCACCTTTTCCAGCTCCGCCTCTGTATGCAACCCAAGTCCGATACCGCTTTGGTTGGTGATGATGGCCACCGGGATGCCCGACTTGTCGAGCTCGCGCAGCACGTCCACCACATCCGGGAGCAGTTCGAATTCCTCCACTCTCCAAGTATGCTCGCCCCGTTCGCGGTTCACAACACCATCGCGATCCAACAGTACCGCTGTTCCACCGGTGTTCAGCTCCATGACCCGATGATGCGTTCAACCATGGCAGGCAGCAGACCGGGTTGAAGCGCGGCCATGAAGAGGACACCGAACAGGGCGCCTACGAAATGTGCGTCGTGCGCAATATTGCCCTTGCTGCGCTTGTCCTGCACGTATTCATACACCAGATAGCCGATGCCGACCAACCAACCCGGTATGGGGATGGGCACGAACATGATGTACATGGGATCCAATGGGTCGAGCACGATGCTGGCGAAGAGGACCGCAGCCACGGCGCCGCTGGCACCCACCGCCCGATACTCCGGGTTGTTCCTGTGGCGCAAGTATCCGGGCAAAGCCGCAACACCGATCCCACCCAGGTACAAGAGCAGGAACATGACCATCGGCATGCCTGTGACGGCGGCCAGTTGGTTCTCCACCTTGGTGCCGAACATCCAGAGCACGAACATGTTCACGAACAGGTGCGGACCGCTGCCATGCACGAACCCGTGGCTGATGAAGCGGTAGTACTCCTTATTGTATTGTACTTGGAACGGTTCGAACCAGAGTTTCTCCAACGTGGGCTTGTCACGCAGCGCGCGCATGGACAATAGCACCGTGAAGCCGATGATGATGAGCGTAAGCATACTTGTGAGCCCCGATCACGTCGGTGGGGCCGCGAAAGATGGGCACGCGTCCCGACTCCGCTCGACGTGACACGCAATTAATAGCGGCTCCGGCAGGATCAATCCGAATGATCGCGCAGGATGCGCCATTCCCCTTCACGCTGTTGCCACAGCAAGCTGAAGCGGCCAGCCAGGGTATCGGCCGTGCGGATCAACTTCCACGTGCCGGTGCACCACGCGTGGCCTTCGCCTGCGGGCAACACCTCGATGGTGGTGAAGGTGAGGTCGCCCATGGCCGCTGCATCGGGGTAACTCTTCTTGTAACGTGCCGTCACTGCGTCGCGCCCGCAATTCTGGTCGGCCTTTCCGAGGAAACATACCTCATCCCAGTAGCCGTCCATGAAGCCCTGGAGATCACCGGCGTCCCAAGCCTTTTCCTGTAAAGACATGACAAGAGCAATGGCATCACGCTCGGCAGGACCGAAGCCCTGACCGGCCCCCTTTGTGCCTGCCAGCATCAGGAACAAGATCGTCCAGGTCTTCAACATGCCGACAAGAAACGGAAAAGGCCACCTCGCGGTGGCCTCCAGTAGCGCGGGGGAGACTTGAACTCCCGACCTCATGATTATGAATCATGCGCTCTAACCAGCTGAGCTACCGCGCCATGTCCTGTTCACTTTCCGGAAAAGGCGGGCAAATATAGACGCGTGCCCCAACGGACGAAGTGCACTTGGGCTTTGCCGGGTAGCGTGTTTTTCTACCTTGTCCCCGTCACCCATCAGCGGAACCGGATATGGCGAAGAAAGCAGCGGCCAAGGCCAAGAAGATGACCAAGAAGAAGAGCGCGAAGCCCGTTCGCCCGGCAGCCCGTTCCAAGAAGGCGAAAAGCGGAAAACCCGCGAAGGCAAAAGCATCCGTAACGAAGGCCAAGAGCAAGAAGCCGGCAACGCATATGAGCGTTGGAGCGAAAAAGAAGGTGGCCCCGAAAAAGCCCATTGCCGACAAGGGAAAGAAAATAGCGATGAAGAAGGCGATCGTGAAACCGGCCAAACCCTCGAAAGCAAAGGCAGTTCCCGTTCCGCCGAAAAAGGTGCCTGCACCACTGGTCGTCAAAAAGGGGGTAGAGAAGGCCACGGTGGTCAAAACCACCCAGAAACCATTGCCAACATCGCCGAAAAACACGGCAATGGCGGTTCAACATGCTGCACCGAAAGCCACGGCTACGGCGCTACGTGAGGAGGTGAAACCCCAAGCACCTGCACCGCCTCGACCAGTTGCCGTAAAGAAGCGACCCTTGAAAGAGAAATTCCAGATGGAATTCCAGGTCCGCTCCACTCCTTCGGCCCTCTACGATATGCTGCTTTCGCCGAGCGGTTTCAGTGAATGGTACTGTGATGACGTTGACGTGCGGGGCGAGGAATACACCTTCAAGTGGGGCAATGAGGAGGAGAAGGCCATGATCATCGGTCAACGACAGAATGAAGTGACTCGCTTCCACCGGGTCGGCGACGAGGACGAAGAGAGCTACTTCGAGTTCAGGATCAAGATCGACCCCATCACCGACGAAGTGGCATTGATCGTCACCGATCACTGCTGGCCCGATGAAACGGAGAATTCCAAGGCGCTGTGGGCAAGCCAGATCGCTAATCTGGTAAGGGTCCTGGGCGCATAGGCTTACGTGGCACGGTCTTTCCGCGCCGGGCTCGCGATGAAACGGCTGCATCTGCTCATGTTGCGATCCTTCTGGGGGCCGCTCACGATCAATTTCGTCCTCGTCTTCACGTTCCAGTTCATGCTGTTCGTGTGGAAGTACGTGGACGACATGATGGGCAAGGGGTTGGAATGGACGGTGCTGGCCGAGCTGCTCCTGTACGCGTGCGCGACGTTCGTTCCGCTCTCGTTCCCACTGGCGATCCTATTGGGCAGCATGATGACGTTGGGCGCTTTGGGCGAGAACAGCGAACTGGTGCCCTTGCGCAGCGCCGGGCTCGGATTGTTCCGCATCATCTACCCGATCGGGGTGGTGGTGTTCCTGCTCGCGGGCGTTTCATTCTGGTTCAGCAACAACGTGATCCCCGTGGCCAACCTGAAGTTCTACAGCCGTTTGTGGGATGTGACCCAGAAGAAGCCAGCGCTGAATCTCCAGCCCGGCGTGTTCTACAGCGGCATCACCGGAGTGAGCATCCGCGTGCGCGAAAAACACGACGACGGATCCCTGAAGGACATCCTCATACATGATCACCGCGACCAGTTCCAAGGCAACCGCACGGTGATACGCGCCGCCACCGGGCGCATGCAGCGGAGCTCCGACGGACGCTACCTCCTGTTGAGCATGAATGACGGCGTGCTCTATGACGAACGCGGGACGCTGGGATCGGGAAAGCCCCGCAAGGGTTCAACAGGGGCCGACCACCCCCTGCTGCGCTGCCGGTTCGATCACGATATGCTACGCCTGGACCTGAGCGGCCTGGATTTCAAACGCGTGAACGAGGACCTGTACAAGGACCAGTACAAAATGCTCACACTGGGCCAGTTGGAATGGGCCATCGACAGCCTGCACAGGAACGCCCACGAACGCATATTGGCGCAGGAGAAATACCTGCGCAGCGGTTGCTGGGCCGTGCGCGACAGCGCCCGGGCCGATGGCGGCGGTGTGTACACCGATCGCAAGGCATTCCTTGGACGCATCGGTAAGGACCAGCAACAGGGCTTGGCGGAGAAAGCCATGGATCTTGCCCGCAACCAGATCAGCTTCATCGAGCGCGGACTGGGCGAACGCCACCAGGCCGCCGAGCAACTGGCGCGCTATGGTATCGAGTGGCACCGCAAGCTCATGCTCGCCGTGGCCTGTGTCATCTTCTTCTTTATCGGCGCCCCGCTCGGTGCCATCGTGCGCAAGGGCGGACTGGGCTTGCCGGTGGTCTTCGCTGCGCTGTTCTTCATCGCCTTCCACATCATCAGTTACTCCACCGAGCAAATGGTGAAGGGATTGGACATGGCGCCCTGGCCCGGCATGTGGATCAGCACCATGGCGGTGTTACCGGTCGGGCTCTTCCTTACTTACAAGGCCGCCACCGACAGTCCGCTGCTGGACGGCGATGCGTATCATCGCGCTTGGGAAAAGCTGCTGCGCAAGGGCAGCAAGCGAGATGCGGATCCTGCAGTTGTGCAATAAGCCACCTTACCCACCGATCGACGGTGGCAGCAAGGCCATGCACAATATCACGCGTGGTCTCCTGGCCGCAGGCCACGAAGTGAAAGTGCTTTGCATCAGCACATCGAAGCATCCACTCGATACCGAGGCGATACCCAAGGCGTACGCACGGGCCACCCAGATCGAGGGCGTCTTCGTTGATACGAGCATGAACGTGGTTGACGCTTTCACCGACCTGGTGACGATGGACAACTACAACATCAGTCGCTTCTTCAGTGCGGATATGGACATCCGATTGATCCGGCTGCTGAGCGAACGCCGCTTCGATGTGATCCTGCTGGAGAGCCTGTTCGCCACTCCGTACATCGCCACGATCCGGCGCTACACCAACGCACGCATCGTCCTGCGAAGCCATAACCTGGAGCATGTGATCCAGGAGCGCATCGCCACGGGCGAGCGCAACTTCCTGAAGAAACCCTACCGCCGCTTCCTTGCCCGGCAATTGAAGAAGTACGAGATGGCGGTGCTCGACCAGGTGGACGGCGTGGCGGCCATCAGCCCGAGCGATGCGGAGAAATTCGCCTCGCACTGCAAGAGCACTCCCATCGCCACGATCCCCTTCGGTGTAGACCCGGCCGAGTACCCTGTTTCAGACCCCACCGGCTCGCCCGTGTTTTTCCACCTGGGCAGCATGGACTGGCTGCCCAACGAAGAAGGCATCCGGTGGTTGCTCAACAGCGTTTGGCCCAAGGTGTTGAAGAAACAGCCGAAGGCTCGACTGCACGTGGCCGGCAACAAAATGCCAAAGGACCTGGCGGACGCGAAGATCGAAGGTGCCACCATCAGTGGCCGTGTGCGCAACGCACTGGCCTGGATGGCATCACGGCACGTCATGGTCGTGCCCCTGTTCAGCGCGGGCGGTATGCGCGTGAAGATCATCGAGGGCATGGCCATGGGGAAGTGCGTGATCAGTACACCGGTGGGTGCCGAGGGGATCGAGCACACGGATGGAAAGGACATCATCCTGGCCCGAACGCCCGGGGAGTTCGCCGACAGGATGGTTGAACTGATGGAGGATCCGGAGCGTGCAGCAGCCATCGGCTCCCGTGCACGCAAACTGATCGAGAGCCGCTACAGCGATCACCGTATCGTGCGCGATCTCGTCGCCTTCTTCAAGAGCCTGCAGAAGGTATGAAGCTGTTCGTACTGCTGAGCCGTGTGCCTTATCCACTGGAAAAAGGCGACAAGCTGCGCGCGTACCACTTGGTGAAAAGGCTCGCCCAGCGGCACGATATCTTCCTGTGCTGTCTCAGCGACCAGCCTGTAGCGCCCGGTGCCGTGGAGCACCTGCGCGGCTTCTGCCAGCACATTGAAGTGGTGCACCTGCCCCGGTGGCGCATCGTGTTGAAACTGGCCAACGCGGTCTTCACCCGGCTGCCGTTCCAGGTGAGCTATTTCCACCACACAGCTGCCCAACGCCAAGTGGATGCGGCGATCGATCGGTTCAAACCGGACCACATCTTCTGCCAGTTGGTGCGCACCACCGAATACGTGCGCGAGCGATGGAGCCTGCCCAAGACGCTCGACTATATGGACACCTTGAGCAAGGGCATGGAACGGCGCACCGAAACATCGTCGTTCTGGCTGCGCCCCTTGTTACGGGCCGAAACACGGCGCCTGATCGCGTACGAGAACCTGATGTTCGACCTCTTCGATCATTGCGTGATCATCAGCGCACAGGACCGCGATTACCTCTACCACCCCGGGCGGACAACGATGGCCGTGATCCCCAACGGCGTGGACACCGGGCACTTCCATCCGCCGACCGGGCAGCACGAGCCCCGCTACGATCTGCTCTTCACCGGCAACATGAACTACCCGCCCAACATCGACAGCGTCCTGTTCCTGGCCAACCGCGTGCTGCCACTGGTGCGCAAAGAGCGCCCGGATACCAGCTTGCTCATCAGCGGCGTGGATCCCAGTGCCCGTGTGCGGGAATTGGCTGAACGCGATCCCCTGACCACGGTTACGGGCTGGGTGAAGGATATCCGGGCTTCATACGCCGACGCGCGGATCTTCGTAGCACCCATGCAGATCGGCACCGGGCTGCAGAACAAATTGCTCGAGGCCATGGCCATGCGCATGCCTTGCATCACCAGCCCCTTGGCCAACAACGCCGTGGGAGCCGAACCAGGGGAAGCCATCCTGATCGGCACCGAGCCCGAGGAGCATGCGCGCAACATCCTGCACTTGCTCAACAGCCCGGGGGAACGCGATCGGATCGCCGCGAACGGCCACCGTTTCGTGCTGCGGCACTTCGACTGGCAGCGCAGCGCCGATGTGCTGGATGCACTGATCTCTGGGTGAGGCCGTGGGCAGCAGCCTACTTTCGCAGACCGTACGATCCGGCACAGAGCGGATAAGGCGGAAGGATCATGAGCGGATTGGACAGGATAGAGGACGCCATCGCGGATATCCGCGCGGGCAAGGTGGTGATCGTGGTGGACGATGAGGACCGTGAGAACGAAGGCGATTTCGTTACAGCTGCGCGGAACGCCAGCCCGGAGATCATCAACTTCATGGCCACCCACGGCCGCGGGCTCATCTGCGCCAGCCTCACCGAGCAGCGATGCAAGGAATTGGAACTGGACCTGATGGTGCGGGACAATACGGCCACGCATGAAACGCCATTCACCGTGAGCGTGGACCTGAAGGGGCATGGCACGACCACAGGCATCAGTGCGAGCGATCGGAGCAAGACGGTCCTTGCGCTCATTGATCCAGCCACCAGACCCCATGAACTCGGACGGCCCGGTCATATTTTCCCGTTGAAGGCACGTGATGGCGGTGTGCTGCGCCGGACAGGTCACACCGAAGCAACCGTTGATCTGGCGCGTTTGGCCGGTTTGGAACCAGCCGGCGTGTTGGTTGAGATCCTCAATGCCGATGGAACAATGGCACGGCTGCCGCAATTGAAGGAGATCGCCAAGCATTTCGACCTGAAGCTCGTCTCCATTGCCGATCTGGTGGCTTATCGCCTGCGAACGGAACGGTTGGTGGAACGCCTGGTGGAAGTTCAACTGCCCACCGAACACGGCGACTTCAACCTGATCGCGTTCAAGCAGACCACCACGGGTGAAGAGCATTTGGCGCTGGTGAAGGGGGAATGGAAGGCTGACGAGCCGGTGCTTGTGCGGGTGCACAGCAGTTGCATTACCGGCGATGTCTTCGGCAGTTGCCGTTGCGACTGCGGCCCACAGCTGCACGCGGCCATGCGCGCCATTGAACGCGAGGGGCGCGGGGTGGTGGTGTACATGCACCAGGAAGGCCGCGGCATCGGCCTCATCAACAAGCTCAAAGCATACAAACTGCAGCAGGAAGGCCATGATACGGTTGAGGCCAACCGTCTGCTCGGTTTCGATAGCGACGCGCGGGACTATGGCGTGGGCGCACAGATCCTGAGCAACCTCAACGTGCACAAATTGCGCCTGCTCACCAACAACCCCAAGAAGCGCTCAGGCCTTATCGGCTACGGGTTGGAGATCGTTGAGAACGTGCCCATCGAGATCGAGGCCAACGACCATAACCGCGGCTATCTCCTTACCAAGAAGTTGAAGTTGGGCCACGACCTGAGGATCGAGTGACAACAGATCACCCTGTCCAGTCAACGCCTTTGCGTAGCCAGTTGATCGTGCCCTCTTCCGGTGTTCCCGGTCCGGGCCGGTGATCGTACTGCCAGCGCGCATCCGCAGGCAGGCTCATGAGTATGCTCTCGGTGCGGCCACCGGTTTCCAGGCCGAACCGCGTACCGCGATCGTGAACGAGGTTGAATTCCACGTAGCGGCCACGCCGCAACAACTGCCAATCGCGCTCGCGTTGGGTGAAGGGCTTGTTCCTGTGCATGGTCGCTACTTCCGCATAGAGCGGGGCGAAAAGCTGGCCGATGCCTTGCACATAACCGAACACATCGGCAGCGTTCTCCTTCGTTCCTTGCGGTGGTAAGCGATCGAAGAATATGCCTCCCACACCGCGGGTCTCGTTGCGGTGGGGAAGAAAGAAATAGTCGTCGGCCCAGCGCTTGTGGTCCGGATAGAAAGATGAGTGCCACTTGTCGCACTCGGCTTTCAACCGCCGGTGGAAGTGGCGGGCCATGGCCTCATCCACATAGACCGGAGTAAGATCGATGCCGCCACCGAACCATGCTTGCGATCGCCCGCCGGGAGCATCCACTTCGAAGTAGCGGATGTTCATGTGGATCGTGGGCACCCAAGGGCTGTGCGCGTGAAGTACGATGCTGACACCGGTTGCATGGAAGGTCTCCCCTTCCACTTGAAGCGCCTTGGCGGCTTGTGCGGTGAGCGGGCCGAAGACCTCACTGAAATTGACACCGCCTTTCCCGATCAGGTCGCCATTGGCAATGGGCCGGCTGATGCCACCTCCGCCTTCCGGGCGCTGCCAAACATCATCAACGAAGCGGGCCTTGCCATCGAGGACTTCGATCCGTGCGCAGATGCTGTCCTGGATGCCACGGAAAGCTTGGGCGATCCGATCACGCGCCGTCATGGCTTGGCGATCACGAGGCCAAGGTCCTGGTGCCGCAACATGATCGCGTTCTCATTCCGATAGCCGTTCTCCGCACCGGCCTTCTGCATGCGGAACTCCATGTGCAACGGGCGGGTGAGTACCGTTCCGTACCGATCGCTGAACGTACGGCCCTCCTCCATCAACGCGCTCAGGTAGTAGAAGGTGACATCGAAACCGAGGAAGGCATAGCTGCCGGCATCGGTGCGGAAGCGATCGCGGAACGCACGTTCGAAGGTGATCACGCGGGGGTCGTTGTGATCGATCCAAGTGCTGGCCGGCACATGCAGTGAAATGGCGTCAAGCTTTTCGGCATCGAGGCTTTCCATGTTCTGCCACTGCTCCAGGCCGAAGACGATGACCTTCTGCTTCTCGGCGACGACGGCCAGCTTGTTCACCAGTGCGGTCACCAGTTCAACGTCCTCCGTGGGCGCCACGATGACGTTCGTTCGGCCCAGCACCAGCTTCGCTTCCACGGCTGCGGCATCCCGCTTCCCAGCGTACGCGATGGTGGTGCTGTCGATCACGCAGTTGGATCCGGCGGCGGCCAGGGCCTCGCGCAGCATGCGCTCCATCTGGTCCTGCAATTCCTTCTCACCCGTTATGCTCGCCCGCAACAGGATGATATTGTCGTTCCCGTGGTAACGCGCAACATAGCGTGCGATATGCTGCACATGTTCGGTGCGGCCGCTCACCACCTTGCTCACGCGCGGACGGCCCAACAGCACTTTGTTGCTCTGCGGCACTGGGCACACCACCTGACCGGTCCCGGCGATCCCGGCCACTTCCTCGATAGCCGCACGGTGGAAAGGTCCGATGTAGAGGTCGAGGTTCTTCAACGCCGGATCCTTCAGGGCACTTTTCCATACCGCGGCATCGCTGCCCACATCCTTCACCTGGATATCCGCTTTCAATCCCATGCCCTTGAGCGAATCAATGGCCATCGTAGCACCAGCGTAGAACTGTGCCGCTATACCGGTGAGCTCGTACCAATCCGCGCCCCCTGCATGCGCCAATGCGCTGTCGTTCCGCGCAAGGCTGAAGGGGAGCAGCAAGCCCACGTTGTAGCGCTCGCGCTTGTCCATGCCGATCGACGGATCCACTGGTAACGGCGCTTCCACTTTCGCCGGGATGCGCAAGTACATGCCCACCTTCAAGCCTTCGGGCAATCCCCCGTTGGCCGCTTTCAAATCTTCCTCGGTGATGCTGTACAGTTGGCAGAGGCCGAAGACCGTTTCCTTCGGCAGCACCAAATGGCTCTTGCTGCCATCGTCGGCCGCTGGCGCAACATCGCTCGCCGCCGTACCGGTGACTTTCGCGACCGGCACCACCAGTTCCATGCCCACCTTCAGGCCATCGGCCATCTGCGGGTTGCGGCCCAGCAGGTCGGCATCGGAGACGTTGTATTTGCGCGCAATACCATAAACCGTTTCCTTCTTCTGCACCACGTGTATCAACTCTCCATTGCGCAGTTGCGGTGCGGCCTTCGCCTCTTTCTTGCTTACACCATCCACCGGGATCACCAGCACCTGACCGATGCTCAGCCCCTGGCCCGCCGCCGGGTTGGCCTTCACGATCACCTCCGTGGGTACGGCATAGCGCTGGCCGATGGCGAAGAGCGTCTGGCCCTTTTCCACGGTGTGCAGGATGTACTTCTTGCCGCCGCGTGTCTGCGTGATCTGCGCGGATGAGGAGCATGCGCTGAACAACAGGCAGAGCGGGAGCAGAAGCTGCAAAAGGCGTTTCATTCCCATTCGATCGTTGCGGGTGGCTTGCTGCTGATATCGTACACCACGCGGTTCACGCCCTTCACGCGGTTGATGATGTCGTTCGAGATCCGTGCCAGCAATTCGTAGGGAAGATGGCACCAATCGGCCGTCATGCCATCGGTGCTGGTCACAGCGCGCAAGGCCACGGCGTTCTCATAGGTGCGTTCATCCCCCATCACCCCCACACTGCGCACAGGAAGGAGGATGGCACCTGCCTGCCACACCTGGTCATACAATCCGGCGTCGCGAAGGGCTTGCACATAGATATGGTCCACCTCCTGCAATAGCGCGACTTTCTCCGCCGTCACTTCGCCAAGGATGCGGATGCCCAGGCCAGGGCCGGGGAAGGGATGCCTCCCAAGCAATGAAGCGGCCAGCCCGAGCTCCTTGCCGACCCGGCGCACTTCGTCCTTGAAAAGCAGGCGCAACGGTTCCACCACTTGCATCTTCATCCTGGCGGGCAACCCGCCCACGTTGTGGTGGCTCTTGATCGTTACGCTCGGGCCATGCACGCTCACGCTCTCGATCACATCCGGGTAGATGGTGCCCTGCCCCAACCACTTCACATCCGTGATGCGGTGCGCTTCCTTGTCGAACACATCGATGAAGGTGGCACCGATGGCCTTGCGTTTCTCCTCGGGATCTTCCTTGCCCTTCAGCGCCGAATAGAACAAGTGCTTGGCATCCACCCCGGTGATGTTGAGCCCGAGGTGCTTGTAGTTGTCGAGCACGCTTTCGTACTCGCCTTTGCGCAGCAAGCCGTTATCAACAAAAATGCAGTGCAGCTGATCGCCTATGGCCTTGCTCAACAACAAGGCAGCCACACTGCTGTCCACGCCGCCGCTCAAAGCCAGCACCACCTTGTCAGCACCGATCTGCGCGCGCAGCGATGCAACGGTCGATCCGACGAACGATGCCGGTGTCCAATCACCTGCGCAACCGCACACGCCCATGACGAAGTTGCGAAGCAGTTGAAGGCCATCCGCAGTGTGGTAAACTTCCGGGTGGAACTGCACGGCGAACGTGTCCTCACCCTTCAGCCGATACGCAGCTACCGGCACGGCATGCGTGCTGGCCATCACCTCCATGGTTCCGGCCGCAGCCGTAATGCTGTCTCCATGGCTCATCCACACCTGTGTTCCCGCATGGATGCCATCGAACAGTGGCGCGCTGATGGCGATGTTGTCCAGGTAGGCGCGCCCGTACTCGCGCACCGTACTGCGGATCACCGGCGCTCCTGCTCGCTTGGCCAGCAATTGGGCCCCGTAACAGATCGCCAGAACAGGCACACGCCCTTGGTAACCGCTGATGTCCGTATCCGGTGCCGTGGGGTCGTGCACGCTGAAGGGACTGCCGCCGAGGATGACACCCTTGATGTCCGGATCACCGGCGAACTGTGCCGCCTTGGTGAAGGGATGGATCTCGCAGTACACGTTCAACTCGCGCACGCGCCGTGCGATCAGCTGCGTGTACTGGCTGCCGTGGTCGAGGATGAGGATCTTGGACAAGGAGTGTTCGTGGGTATAGGGTCAGTGGGATCGAGGACCGGACCGGCTAACGACCGGCATCGCCATCCCGGGGGTCTTCGATAGCCCCGGTTGGAGAAGGCCAGCGAACAGGCTCCTGGGGATGGGGTTTCAATTGTGGTGATGATAACTTGATGATCGCGAGGCGTGACCGGAGGGTGCTGGACACGTCTTGACAATGGTGGCCAAAAATATCCGGAGGGCACAACCCCTCCCCATCCCGGTCGACTAACTTTCAACGCCATGAGATCCGCCAGGACCGTCCTGACCCAAGCGATGCGCTCATTGGGGGTGGCTTTGGCCGTGGTAGCCGGTTGTGGACCGGCGCAAGGCCAGTTGGTGATCTGGGCCGATGAGTTCGAGAACAGTTGCGCCGGGGGGTGTTACGCATCGACATACACCACTGGAGTGAACGGCATCTGGACCGTGACGAACGTAGGGGCACAAGGAACCTGCGCCAACCAATGGTTCGTCAGCTGCCGCGAGAACGGCAATGCCGCGGGTGCCTGTGGCACTGCTTGTACCACCACCAATGAGACGCTGCACATTGCCAGCGAGAAACCAGCCACTTGCATTGCCCCGATCGGTTGCGGTGCCTGCCCGGCCGGGGATTGCGGTGCGGCTTACGATGGTGGGTGTTCGGTTGCGAACTGCACACCTCCGTTCGGATTGTGTGTCCTGCTGTGCGCTGGCAACCCATGTAATTCCGTCCTCACCAACAGGCGGGCCGAAAGCCCAGTGATCAATCTCACGGGTTACAGTTCCATCACGCTCACGTTCAAGTACATGGAGAACGGACAGGGCGCGCTCGATGATTTCCTGGTCGAATACTGGGATGGCGCCGTATGGGCTGCATTGGTGAACCCGCCAAAGACCGCTGGAGGATGTGCGGGAGGACAAGGCTTATGGACCGCTTATAGCGTCGCCTTGCCGGCCAGCGCCAACAATAATCCAACCGTGCGTTTGGGCTTCCGCTGGCAGAACAACAATGACGCCTTGGGCACCGATCCCAGTGTAGCCATCGACGATGTGCAACTGACCGTGCCTTACGTACCAACCTGCCTCGGCCCATTGGTGAACGAGGTGAGCAACGGTCTGGCAACGGAACAGGAGTACATCGAGTTGTTGGTATGCGGGCCGCCATGCACTACGGTCGACCTGCGCAATTGGAAGATCGATGACAACAACGGTGTTGTCTTCAACGGTTTCGGGACGGTAATGGTGAACAGCGGAGTGAGCACCGGGCATTTCCGCTTCGCGAACATCGCCCAATGGGCGGCGGTACCCACGGGGTCGCTCATTGTCATTTACAACAACGGCGATCCGAACCCGGTGCTACCGGCGAACGACCCGAACGACACCTCACCCGTTGACAGTGTTTATATCCTCCCGGCCACCAATGCGGCGTTGCAACGGTGCAACACCCTGCCGAGCGCTACCGTGAGCGGAGGCTATACCCCATGCGGTTTCGGGGCGGCTTCATGGGTGAACATCGCCCTGCGCAACGAGGGCGATGCCGCGCAAACACGTTACCCGAGCGGCCAATACTTCCATGGCATCAGCTACGGTCCGAGCAGCCAGAACATGAACACAGGTGGCCTCGAGAGCATGCGCATCAGCACCGCCAATCATTTGAGCCGGGTCATTTACTTCAATGCGGTGGACCCCCGGGTGGCCGCCAACTTCACCAGCGCTGCCATCACAGGTACCAACCAGACCCCGGGGGCCTCCAACAATGCGGCGAACGATGCCTACCGCAGGGCGATGCAATGCCCCACGAACCTCCCCATAGAACTGGTCTCTTTCAATGCCCGCAATGATGGACCGGCCGTGCTGCTGGAATGGACCACGGCCAGCGAGATCAACAACCAATACTTCACCGTGGAACGTAGCACCGATGGCTTCGCCTTCAATGCCGTGTTGAACACGCCCGGGGCGGGCACCAGTCAGATGACCATCGACTACAAGGCGCACGATGCTGAACCGGTCGCGGGCGTCAGCTATTACCGCATCCGCCAGACGGACTTCGATGGGACCTCGGTGGTCAGCGCAGCGGTGGCCGTGCAGCGCTATTCGGCAAGTAACGCCGTGCAAGCGTTCGTTCAACCGGATGGATCCATCAGGCTCGAACACCCGTGCGATGCCGCGCAATGGCGCGTGATCGATATGCTGGGTCGCGAGTTGGCGAAAGGCCGAACAACGGAAGGGCCTCTGAGCGTTTTGGGTGCGACGACGGAGTTGCGTGGAGCCGTCGTCCTCTCTGTGATCTGTGGGGCCGAGGTTGCATCCATCCCCCTGGTCCTGTGATCCAACGATCGTGGAAGTCAACAACTGTTGATGATCGCGTATCGATCGGCCCGAATGATCGGTCGACCTTTGTCCCGCTCCGGATCAAGATGGTGAAGAACAGGATCTTATTAGGCCTCGCTGGCTTGGCGTTCTCGGCATTGGCCGCACATGGACAACAGCTGGTGGATGATTTCACCAGGGCGAACAGTGCTGCGGTTGGCGGTGGTTGGACAGAGGGAGGTTGGAATACGACCTTGGGTGTCCCCACAAGTTCTGCAGCAATAGTCAGTAACACACTGGACGTACCGACCGGAGGAGTGAGTGGTAGGGATTGGGTGTCCCGCGATGTTTCGGCCTTGTATAGCACCACCCTCAACGGCAATTCCTGTGTGCTCACGTGGCAGTTCAACATGCGGACTTCACGTGCCGATCCCAGCGGATTTGCCACCGGCAACTACGGCAATGCGTTCATTCTCGCTGGTAGCGCGCTGGATCCAGCAACCGGAACCGGTTATGCTGTGATCCACGGGGAAACGGGAACAGCGCTGGATTACTTGAAGCTCGTGCGTTATAGTGCGGGCATCGCCACGAACGTTGCCTTTGTCACAGGCACAACCGACTTCGGTGCGCAGTATCTGGCTGTCCGAGTGGTCTACACCCCAAGCACGAACACGTGGCAATTGTTCTCTGCCAGTAACGCAGCCGCCTTCCCCGCTCCTGCGTCGGCGGCTTTCAGTGAAGGCTCGGGGGTGGATGCGACATACACAGGATCACCGCTCCCCTACACCTCTTGTTACTTCCAACACAACACCGCGGCCGCTGACAAAGCCACCTTCGACAACATCTCCGTTCCGCTGGACTGCACCAGCACCATCGCCACGTTCGCTACAGCGACAGGTGGTGCCTTGGAGGACATCGGTACGGTACAGGTGACCATCAACTTCAGTGCGGTAGCCACCGTGGCAGGCACATACACGATCACTGTGGGCAATGGAGTGGGTGTCACCTACGGCGGTGGTGGCGACTATACAACGGTTCCTGCTGT
The DNA here is from genome assembly GCA_049289815.1 of Flavobacteriales bacterium. Classification (GTDB taxonomy): domain Bacteria; phylum Bacteroidota; class Bacteroidia; order Flavobacteriales_F; family PHOS-HE28; genus PHOS-HE28. The sequence continues at coordinate 14,517 of JBATMK010000081.1, read as the reverse complement.
CGTTGGCAGCACCATCACCGTTCCCGTGGCTGTCGGCGCAACGGACCTCACGTTCGATATCGTGGTGAACGACGATGTGACCACGGAAGCAAACGAGACGATCACCTTCACCATTACCGGGGCCAGCGCTGGATTCTATGTGGGGGCGGCCAACAGCTATGTCCAAACCATCATCGACAACGATGCCACACCCACGGTATCGATGGCAACACTTAGCGTGAATGCGGTTGAAAGTGTTGGTTCGGTGTCCTTCCAGTTGGACATCAACCCTGCGCCAACGGCAGCAGGTACCGTGTCACTTTTCGTATCGAACGGCGTAGGTGTGACCTATGGGGCTGGTGGGGATTACACCACCACCCCGGCCGTGGTACTGAGCCAGATCACAGTGAACATCCCGATCGGGGCCACATCGGTGAGCTTCAATGCCAATATCGTGAACGATGTCCTGATCGAGAGTACCGAGGCCGTGGGTTTCTCCATTTCGAGCGTGAGCGCTGGCTTTGCCATCGGGGCGCCAACGGCCGGCACCCTGCAGATCCTCGATAACGACAGTCCACCCACCGTGCTGGGCCGCGGCGATCTTGTGATCGTTGGGGTGAACGCCAACCGCGATGCAAGCTGCAGTGGCCCGAACGTGGAGGACGAAGTGAGTTTCTTCTGCTTCAAGGACATCACCACCGGCACCACCTTGGACCTGACCGACAATGGCTATGAACGGTGCAACGCTGGGCAGTGGGGCAATACAGAGGGAACGGTCCGGGCATCGCGGGTAGGGCCGACCATTCCGCGTGGCACGGTCATAACGTTCCGCTTTCCAAGTTCGGGTGGTTATTACGCCATCGCCCCAGATGCTTCATGGGGTTTCACCAGCTTGAACGGAGCCACGAACTACATGAACCTGAACAGTGGTGGCGACCAACTGTTCTTCGGCCAGGGAGGTGTTTGGAACCAGAACACGGTCGGCGGGAACAATGCCACCTACAGTGGTACCTGGCTCTTCGGCTTCTCAACCAATAACGCAGTGCCTTGGACCGCCAGTTGCGTGACCACACCGACCCAGCGCAGCAATCTTCCCTTCGGCATGGACTGCTTCAGCATGGCGCCGACCACTACCGCCGATTACTCGAAGTATGTCGGTCCGCAAACATTGGCCACACAGCGGGATTGGATCCTGCGTATTGAAGATCCGCTCAACTGGTTCACGTATGGGAATTGCGCGGCGTACAATGGTGGTGGTACGGATTGGACCACCTCACCAGTGATGCCTATCACGTTGGGCGGTATGGTGAATGGGTTGTGGACAGGAGCCAAGACCACCGATTGGTTCATGTGCCAGAATTGGGACGATGCCGAGGTTCCCATCGCCAGCAGCACGGTGGCGATCAATAGCACGGCTCAGCGCGACTGCGTAGTGGGTCTTGTGGCCAACAGTGCCGCGGTGTGCGCCAGCATAAACCACATTGCCTCGTCCGTTGCACGGAATCTTACGGTGCAACAAACCAGTACCCTTACTGTTGGAGGACCGGTCAATGTGCAGCGCACCCTTGGCAGCGGCCCGGTGGGCATCACCTTGCTGGGCGGCAGCACGCTAACGTGCACGAACCTCTCCCTGCAGGGCACCGGCGCTGGCCTGTACGAAGGCTACGTGCGCAATGAGTTCACGGCGAACACACTAACTGTTTCCGGCAATCTCACGATCCAACCGGGTGGTTTGCTCGATATGCAGGGAGCCGGGCAAGGGGGTATGCTGCGCTTGGGCGGGAACTGGGCCAACAACGGCGATGTCAGTTCATTCGATGATCCGCTATCCACCGTGCTTTTCAACGGCACAGGTGCGCAAACCGTCAACAACGGTGCCTTCACTGATGTGTTCAGCACGCTGCGGATCAACAAGGCAACGAATGACCTCACTCTGCAGGATCCGATCGTGATCACCACGAACCTGGATCTGGTCCAGGGCCGCATGTTCACCGATGCCACCAACTGCCCCATCGTGCTGGACAACGGAACCGCCACCAATGCCAGCGATGCCAGTTTCGTGCACGGTCCGATCGATAAGGAGGGCAACGACGATTTCGTCTATCCGGTGGGCAAGGGAACACAATACCGCTATGCCGCGATCAGCGCGGTAACGGGCACCACTGGCCGGTTCCGGTGCGAGTACTTCCCGCTCGACCCCGAAGCAACATTCGGTACACCGCTTGAGCCCACGCTCGATCACATCAGCAACTGCGAGTACTGGATCATTGAGCGTACCGCGGGTCTTGAGGACGCCTGGGTAACCTTGTCGTGGGACAACAATAGTTGCGGAGTAACCAACCTCGCCGACCTGCGCGTGGCGCGATGGGATGCCACAGGAACCATCTGGCGTGATCGCGGCAACGGTGGCACCACGGGTTCAACCGTCGCTGGTGACGTGATCACGAGCGCGATCCAAACGCTCTTCAGCCCATGGACGCTGGCGAGCATCGATTCGGACAACCCATTGCCCGTCGAACTGGTAAGCTTCAATGCCCGGCCGGAAGGTGAAGTGGTGGTGGTGGATTGGGCTACGGCGACCGAGATCGGCAACCTGTGGTTCGATGTGGAACGCAGTGCGGACGGGACCAGCTTCAGCAGCATTGATCGCGTACCGGGTGCCATCAACAGCCAGACCACGCTGAACTACAACAGCGTTGATGAAGCTCCGCTGAACGGCATGAGCTACTACCGATTACGCCAGACCGACATTGATGGGACCAGCACCACCAGCAATGTGGTGACCGTGATGCGCAGCGGATCCAGTGGACGACCGATCTCGGTTGTGAACACCGGTGAAGCACTGCTCGTGTACCACGGGATGGCAGCGGGCGCACGATATGAAGTGCTGGATGCCGGTGGCCGCTTGGTGAAGCAGGGGACCATTGTGAGTGATGGTCCTTTCGGGCTCGACCTGTCCGGGATCAACGCGGGTGCTTACGTCCTTCGGATGTCGGACAGCAGAGCCACCGAGGTTGGCCGTTTCGTTCGCTGATCGGTCTTCCCCACCGTCCAGCGCCCTGTTCCACAACTACTTTAGGCACAATGTCCCTCGTGCGTACGCTCGCCCTATTGCTGTCTTCTTCCGCCCTGGGTCTGCTCTCCTGCAGTGTCACGGCACCGACCACATCGGCGCTTGAAGCACCGGATTACTACGATCCGCAGGACGACATCCGCTGGGATGACCGCACGTATTCGCCCACCGTGCGGACCGTTACGCTCTTCAAGAAGGGCTTCGAGCTCAGCGTACCTGTGATCGAACTGGGCAGCGGCGAAACCTTGGAACTGCACTTCGATGATCTGGCCCCCGATCCTGAAAATCTCTCATGGACCATCGTGCACTGCGATCCCAACTGGAACCCCAGCGACCTGAGCCAGGGACAATACCTGGACGGCGCTTTCAGCGATTTCATCCCGCCGCCCATCCAAAGCTTCAACACGCGACAACCCTTTCTCCACTACGCGGTCGAGGTTCCCAATTTCATGTTGAAGCCTCGTATCAGTGGTAACTACGTGCTGAAGGTCTTCCGTGCCGGTGACGAAACCGACCTGATCCTCACACGGCGTTTCCTGGTGTTCGAAAGCAAGGTGCGTATCGACGCCATGGTGATGGCCAGCCGTGATGTTGAACGGCGCAATACCGCCCAACAGGTGGACCTTACCCTGCGCCATCCGGAGCTCCAGGTCCCCGACCCTTTCGGCGACCTGACGGTGACCGTGCTCCAGAACATGCGCTGGGACGATGCCCGCACGGGTGCCCGCCCGAAGTTCGTGCGTGGCACTGAGCTCGTGTATGACTTCCCTCCCGAAACCCTTTTCGACGGTGGCAATGAATGGCGCCCGCTGAACATCAAGAGCACGCGTTTCAATGCGCCGGGCGTTGCCAAGATCGATCTGGACCACGAGTTGGTGGAGATCTTCATGATCCCCGACATCAAGAGGAACATCCGTGTGTACCTGGACCAGCCCGACCTCAACGGCCGCTTCCTGACCAAGACCGACGATGGCTATGATGCCATTCTGGAAAGTGACTATGTGCAGGTATACTGGCAGCTGCCCATGAGCGCCCCTCTGGCCGGTGATGTCTACGTGTACGGCGGGTTCACGGACTTCCAGTGCAAGAAGGAATACCGCATGGCCTACGACGCGCCCAACCAGCGGTATTACTTGCGTGGCTTGGTCAAGCAGGGCTTCGTCGACTATCAGTACGCCTACCTACCGAACAATGCCACCGTTCCGGATCTGACCGCGATCGAAGGCACGCACTTCGAAACAGAGAACGACTATTGCGTGCTCGTGTACTTCAACGATTGGAACGTTCGTGCGCAACGCTTGGTGGGCATGCGCTTCTTGAACAACCGACGGCAGTAAGCCCTTAGTTAGCGCACTTCACCACACGCGCCATCCGCACGTTGTGGCCCATGGTGCGGACCATGTAGATCCCATCTGCAACCTGCGACAAGTCCAGTATGGCCGTGCCACCCGCGATCCGGCTGGTCATCAGAACACGGCCAGCGGCATCGAGCACCTGCACATCGCAGTCTTCATCAACGCGCACTGTCAAGGTACCGTCCGTTGGATTGGGTGAGGCATCCAACAGCGACGGCTGCTGCACTTCCTGCACGGATGCATACAACGTTCCGCAATCGCCGTTCTGGCTGCATACCTGGCTCGCAAGGAATCGGACCACGTGATCGAACGATACCTCGGGGTCGTAGTTGAGATAGCCGACATGGCCGGTGCCCGGATATTCCAGGTAACAATTCTCCAGCCCGATGTGCTGCATGCGCAAGTGGATGTCGTGGCTGCCGCTCGCCCAGAGCCCGGTGGGGATCCCGATCACCTCCACCGTTTCGGTGTAGCAGGGAACCACCCCATCACCGGTTTCGTGAACGCTCACCAAGGGCTCATCACCGGAGTGGATCCACAGGGTGTCACCGATGCAGCCGCTCATGCTGTAGCATGCCAGCACTTCCTCGGAATAGCCTGGCGAACCGCTGTTGCCCGAAAGGCCACCGGTGAAAGTGGTATCCGGATACAGGATCGGCGGGATCTCGCTGCTTTCATCCAGGTAGCACATGTGCAACGCACCGATGGCGCCTGCGCTGACCCCTCCCACGATGATGCGGGCCGGATCGATGGCGTACGGGTTGCCATCGTCCACAACGCTCTTGTGCAGGAACCGCACGCAAGCGCGCAGGTCGTGGGCGCAACGCATCACAGCTTTCGTGGTTGTGCTTTCCGTCGGGAAGAAGAAACCCACGCGGTAATCCGGCGCCACCGCTACATAACCCAACTTGGCGAAAGCAATGCACAACGGCGCTACGTCCGCCCGTACACCACTGATGAACGAACCACCAAAGGCCACGATCACCACCGGCCGGTTGGGCAACACATCGCCCACGGGCTGGTATACGTCCATGTACAGTGTCTGGGTGCCCGTGCCGCTCACCGGTGTGTTGCTGCCGAAGATCACCGTGCTCACCGCAACGGAATCGAACAGGTCCGGATCCGTATAGCGGCCGGAAGTGCACTCCGATTGGGCGCTGACGATGGCGGGTGCGATCAGTGCGGAGAAGACGACGTAGCGGTGCATCATATGGACAGGCGATAGGGGACGGTAAAGTATCGGGATATGGGATCGGTATCCGGGTTCACCGACGAAGCAACCGTATGCTACGACCGGTGGCCGGGAAGGAAAGGACGTAGGTTCCCGCCCCGATCCCCGACAGGTCGAGACGACCGGTCGCGGGTACGGAACCGGCTGCGACGATCCGCCCGGTCGCATCCAGCAGGACGTATTCCCGATCAAGGCCTGCCGGAATGGTAAGATCCACGATCCCGCTGGTCGGGTTCGGGCATACCGAGGCAAAGCCGGGCTTGACATGCTCTTCCGATCCGGTTACGCAGCCCGGTACTTCGAACAAGCTCACCGTGTTGTTTCCGGAGTTCGGGATGCATACACGGCCGTGCACTTCATCGAAGTCCAGATCGGCGGGGTTCGCGATGCCCGTTGCACCAAGGTTCACACCCGGGCTCTGGAAATCCGGTTCGAACGCCGTGATCTGGTCGTTGCCCCAGTTGGCCGTGATGAACCGGCCGAAGCAATCGATGGTGACACCATCAATGTTGCTGAACGACGTGGTGATCAACGGTGTCAATGCCCCGTTGTTCTTGTCCACCTGCGTGATCGGAGCGCTGCCACCCCACGCCACCACCACTAGGCGATCGCCGACCGGATCATACACGATGCCGTTGGGCGTGAAGCTCGTACCGGTGAGGAGGCCGAACGAGTTGTTCGCCACATCGACCTTCAGGATCTCATCGTTGTTGAAGTCGGTCACGTACAGATAAGTACCATCCGTGGTGATGCCGTTGAGGAAACCGGCCCCGAGGTTGAGGTTGAAGACCAGCGCACCGGTGCCCAGCAGGTAACCCTTCACCGTACCACCGCTGCAGGCGAAGAGCGTGTCGCCCATGATCTCGATGCCGTATGGGGATGGGCTCACGGTAACGAAGTCGGTTACGGTGCCCGCTTGATCGCGCTGGCGGATCTTGCCGTTGCTGGTGTTGCTCACGAAGTAGCGATCGCCCACGGCGTCGTATTCCACGCTCTCGGGACCGTTGTACTGGGCGGATGCCGATAGAACGGATAACAGGCTCAGGCCGATGAAGGCTGCGTATCGTTTGATCATGTGTTCCTTGCTGGTGCGCCAATGTAGGGCTGTGCTTACTTCGTCGTGCCATGAAAACCACAGTCCTCATTGTTGCGGCGTCCGCTCTTGCCTTCGCCGCCGGCCGGGCCAGCGCTCCCAACACCATCAACGATGCACCCCGTGCCACGGGTATCGGTGGCATCTTTTTCAAGAGCAGCGACCCGGTAGCGTTGCGGGCGTGGTACCTCAAGCATTTGGGCATGCCCATGAATGAATACGGCGCGCTGTTCGAATTCCGCGATAACGACAGCGACGGCAAGGGATACTTGCAATGGTCGCCGTTCGCTGCGCGCACCACGTACTTCGGTCCCAGCACGAAGGACTTCATGATCAACTACCGCGTGCAGCACATCGAAGCGTTGGTTGAACGGATGCGCAAGGATGGCGTCTCATTCACGGACAGCTTGGAACATTACGAGTACGGCGCGTTCATTCATGCCATGGATCCCGATGGCAACAAGCTGGAATTGTGGGAACCCATCGATACCGTGTTCACACGGTTGTATGAGGGTACGACCGTGAAGTGAAACGGTTGTTGATTATCCTTGGTGGACATCCCCTACCCTCATGAACCGGATAGCCCTTTCAGCCGCGCTGCTAATAGGTCACGTTACGGTTGCGCAGGTTTCTATTGGTCTCCGTGTCGGCCCCACCTTCTCCAAATGGCATTACGGGGATTTCGGGTCTCTGGAGGAGTATATGAACGACCATAGCAACGCGGTCACCGGTTTTACCATCGGCTTACCGGCCGAATTCCGCTTCGCCAAGGCGCTCGCCATGCAGGCCGAGTTGGCGTTCATGCAGCGGGGTGGAACCTTGGACGCCGGGGGTGTCACAACCAATTACACCTTCAACTATCGCGTCACCTCCATGGATCTTTGCATCCTGGTGAAACCCGGGATCCCCATCAAGGACCTTCGGATCAACTTTCTGGTGGGCCCGTGCCTGAGCAATGGCCTGTCGGTGACGCGGACTGACGTTGTTGAAACATCCGGTGGTAACAACGCAAGTTCCCCAGTGCTCAACCCTGTGTTCGGCCAGGATGAGGATGAATTCAGCCGCTTGGACGTGAGTTTGGTGGCCGGAGGTGGGGCTAGCTACGCATTCGGACGACATTCCGTTTTCGTTGAAGCCCGTTACATGCATGGCTTCTTCAACGTGTTCGGCGACCTCTGGACATACACCGATCAGTATGGTAATGCGCTCGGCGATGGCCGGGTGACAAGCCGTGCGTGGATGGGTTTGGCAGGTTACATGTTCCGGTTGGGTAAGGAGAGGGATCCGCCATCCACCAAGTGACCCAAATACCTCTCTGCGCCCATGACCTTCACCAGCGCCAGTTCCCCTACCCGCCGACCCTTCCGCGGGAACACCTTGTTGAAGCTGTACCTCACCGTCTTCCTGGTGTGCTGGGCGGGCACCTTCATCAACACACCCGACCGCGCGAACTGGGTAACGGAGAACGTGCTGACGGTGATCTTCATTGGAGGCCTGCTCATCTCCCATCGCTGGTTCAAGCTGAGCGACCTGAGCTACACGCTGGTCTTCGTGTACATACTGCTCCACATCTATGGCGCGGAATACACCTATGCCGAGAACCCGCTGGGGTATTGGTTGAAGGATGTTCTGCACTTGGAGCGCAACCACTACGACCGCATCGTTCACTGCTCGTTCGGCTTGCTGCTCACCTATCCACTGCGGGATTGGTTCAAGAACTATTTCCGTTGGCCCACATGGGTGTGCTGGGTGCTGCCGACCGAGATCACGCTCAGTTTCAGCGGGGCCTACGAGATCATCGAATGGCTCGTGGCCGATGTGTTCTTCCCTGCGCAGGGCGTGGCTTATCTCGGCACACAGGGCGACGTCTGGGATGCACAGAAGGACATGGGACTGGCCTTCAGTGGGGCAATAGCAGCCATGCTCGGAGGGTGGTTGTTGAGGAAAGTGGTGAAGAGATCATGATCGCCAATGGTGCGATCAGTCCTTCCACGTCCCAACTTCGTGGTATGAAACAGCCGCTTTCCGCCCTGTTCGCTTGCATCACACTCGCAACCCAAGCACAATCCATTGAAGACAGCCTCCTCATCGATGGAAGCTACCGGACCTTCCGCGTGCATACGCCACCGGGTTTCAGCGTAGCGGAGCATCTGCCATTGGTCTTCAACCTACATGGGCTTACCAGCAACGGCGAGCAACAGGAAGCATACAGTGAGATGAACGGCGTGGCCGATGTGGAGCGCTTCGTGGTGGTCTACCCCGATGGCGTGAACAACAGCTGGAACCTCGGCCTCGGCACCGTGGACGAGTACAGCTTCTTCACCGGCATGACCGATCTGCTTGAAGCGACGCACAACATCAACACGGATCGCGTGTACTCATGCGGCATGTCGCAAGGCGGGTACATGAGCTTCGTACTGGCGTGCAGCATGTACGATCGCATCGCGGCCATCGCCAGTGTGGCCGGTAGCATGGCACCGGGGCTCAGCGTTGTATGCGCGCCCACACGGCCGGTCCCGGTGATGATGATCCACGGCACCGCCGACGGCATCGTGCCCTACACGGGTGGTTTGCAGAACGACGCAATACCCGACGTCATTGACTTCTGGTTGCAGTACGACAACTGCGACGTAACACCGGTGATCACTCCGATCCCCGATATCGTGTTGGTGGACTTCTGCACAGCCGACCGCCAGGACCACAACAACGGCGACGCCAGCAGCCAGGTGTCGTTGATCACGATCAATGACGGGGGCCATACGTGGCCGGGCGCATCCATCCCGATCGGCGTCACGAACCAGGACTTCGAAGCCAGCCAAGTGATCTGGGACTTCTTCGACCAGTACGACATCAATGGCGCATTGTCCGCTGCGGAAGTCGGGACGACAACCGATGACTTCGTGCTTTCACCAACGCTCTTCAGCGACCATGTGCAATTGCAGAACAACACGAACGGGTCCGCGGAGGTCGTGGTGATGGATGCCACAGGCAGAGTGGTGCGTCATGTGATCATCCCTGCCCATTCCGGTTGGAACGTGAACGCTTCGGATTGGAAAGCCGGAGCCTACTTCTGGCAGCTGACCACAGCCTCCGGGCGCGTCAGCCTCAAGAGCGCGCACCAAGACTGAAGCCTTCCCGGCTCAAACTTTCGTCCTCACCCGGTCCCACTCCTTCACCTGCCAGGTGACCGTGCCGGTGGCCACGTGTGTGCCCAGTGCGTCGTGCACTTCAACGGTGCTGGTGTAGCGCACGCTTTCGGCCGTGGCGAGCGGAGTGATCACCAGCGCCTGCACATCGGCCGCAGTGGGCGTGCATTGCGCGAAGGCCGTGCTCTTGGCTTGCTTGTGATAGTCCATGTGCAAACTGGCCATGATCAGCCGGTATCGCTTCGGGTCCAGATGCTCCAGAACGCTGAGCCCGCTGCACAACTCCGAGCCCGTAGCCAATGCGCACGCATGCATTCCCCTGATGTGGTTGCGGTTCACGTGCCACCACGGGATGCGTACGCGGATGCCCCCTTCCGGCTGCGGGATCACCTTGAACCCGTGCGGGCTGTTGAACGGGATGGTGAAGTTGAGCCCCTGGTTCAGCAGGAAGCGCTTCCAGGAACTGGTGCGTGCCGAGCGGAGAAGCGAAGGCAGGTTCATTGCGCAAGGATCGACGCGATGTCCGGCCTGAAGTAACGGTCGCTCTTCAGCACCTTGCCGTCCTCGCGGTAGATGGGTTGGCCGTTCGCGTCGAGCTTGCTCATGTTGCTGCGCTGGATCTCCACGAAAACATCGGCGATCTTGTGCTGCAGCCCATGCTTGAGGATGGTACCGCACAGGATGTAGAGCATATCACCCAACGCGTCCGCGACTTCCACCAGATCGCCACGGTTGGCGGCTTCCAGGTACTCCTCATTCTCCTCCCGCATCAACGTGTAGCGCAGCAGTGAATCCCTTTCGCCGATGTCGCCCACCGGTGCCGTTGCGTTGCCGATGCGGAAGGCATCATGGAAATCACGGACGTGTTGGATCGTCCCGAAGAGACTGAGTTGTTGTGTGGCAGTGGTAGGCATGCCGCCAAGGTAGCGGCGCCGGCTGTGCCCGATCCACTACAACCGCTCCCGGTACAATGTGCGCTTCTGCAAGCTCTCGAACGGCCGGTGGATGTAATAGGCATGCCGCGCATGCACCCGCACCTGTTGCGGCCACTTGACGTCCAGCATGTGCTTCGGCCCTAGCCGGCCATTCGCGGGATCAATGGCGCACAACCACGCGCGGCCTTCACTTTCGAAGAGCGAGTAGACCTCGCCATCGGTGCGGTCCTGCATGATCCGGCCTGTCCACGCCCGGCCGGTGCGGCCTTCGTGGTAGGCGAAGGGCACGACGTCGATAGCATCGCGGCGTTGTGTGAAGCGCCGTACTTGTCCGGAGGTGTGATCGAAGACAAGGATGGTATCGCGCCGGATGAAGGACGGTGCATACGGCGCCTTGAAGTATGGATCGTTGTAGAAACCGGTCATGTATCCCGCAACGATCTCGCGATCCACACCGGTGCGCAGTTCGGCATCCATGGCCACCACCTTGTCGTGGCCGCTCATGTACTTGTACTGGCTGCGGAACAGTTCCATCACGAAGGTGTCCTGTACCGAGCAGAAAACACTCACGATATCGCTCACTGGTTCATAGGCAATGTGGTCGAAGCCCGGATAGGTTGCATCGAAGTCACTTCCGAGCCAGTGGCCCGCGATGCTGTCCGTCCACGGCCGCACGGCCTCCTGGAAGGCGGTCGTGAGCATGGTGCTGAACGAAAGATGTCCGTCGTTGAGCCGCACCACCCAAACACGATCGCTCCCGATCACATAGGCTTCTCCCCTTCTTCCGATGTGCAATCCCGTACACTCGCCCGGCACCGGTTTGCGAGCCACCTCGTTCAGCAGCGTGTCGAGCAGCACGAGCACCACGTCGCGATAGATCTCCTGGCCCGCCCGCGTTTGGTCCCGCCACATGCGCGGGTGCGCGTAAGCGAGCACCCACAGCCCATCGCAGCCGGGCTCGAACACCGCCGCGTGCAGCGTATCGCTTTGGAAAATGATCTCGGGCAGGCCCCGCCTGACCTCATGCTCGGGCAGTTCGATCCGATCGGGGACGAGTTCCACCCTGACAAGTCCGCCCTTCTCCGGAACCATGAAGTCGCCATCCCGATGCGTATGGTGGTGAACGAGTATGCGCGCACCAGGAGTCATTTGCATCAACAGCAAACCACCGTTCTCGTCCGTCCTTCCGAGCGGTCGGCCATCCTGCCCGGTCAGTTCCGCCAGTGCCACCGGCTCTTGCGTGATGCTGTCAACCACTTCAACCTGAACCACGACCTGGGCATGCAGCGCCATGCCGGAAAGCACCGCGCACAACATGATCAGGGATCTCCCAGCGTTCCTCATCGGTATCTCGTGCATTGTGAAGATGCGCCCGGTTGATCCAATGCATAACATTGATCGAGCGGAAGGCGGACCCGGAACGAGCAACGGATGGCAAGACGATCAACCCATATCGACCCGTATGCGATCCTTGGCGTGCATGCGGGTTCCAGCGCCACCGAGATCAAACGCGCCTACCGCGAGCGCGTGCTGCGTTGTCATCCGGATATCGACCCTTCGCCGAACGCCGCGGAAGTCTTCCGCAATGTCCATGAGGCCTACCGGATCCTGAGCGATCCAGCACAGCGTTTCCTGTTCGAACAACGCGGTTCCAGCAGGCCTGCTCCGCCAAGGCAGCACCGGGATCGACCCTTCGCCCAGCCCCGGATGGAACCCGAAGACCCGTTCGTTGAAGAACCGGGCCGCCCCATCGATCCTTGGCTTTTCAAGGGCTTGCACATCACCGGACTGTTGTTCGGGATCTGCTGTGTGGGTGGCATCAGCGCTGGCTACCTGTTCCAGGATTGGCCGTCGTTCATGCTGATCTTCATGGTCCCGGGGCTCTTGGTATTCCCCGATTGCTGGGCTGTGCTGTTCGTGCGGCCCAAACGCGCCCGCTGAGCGCGGACGGCGCAACGCTCACACCAGCGCACTGAACTTCTTCTCGAACGGGTCCAGTTCCAGCAGCCGATCGAAGAAGGCCGGTCCGTGTTCCAGATAGTATGGGATGAAGTTTTCCCGGCGCTCCTGTAGAACACCGCCAGGAAAGATCCGGTCGTGCAACTTGGTGAGACGTTGCAGAGCGAGTTCCTGTTCGCGTTTGGCGGCCCGCAAGAGTTTCCCCTCGATCGCCTCCAGTCCCTTCGCCGCTTTCTGCGCTTCACCACGTACGCTGCCTTCGAGCGTGGGGTCCGCGGACTTGGCGCGTTGAACGAGTGCTTCGTACAGTTGGCCCAATACATGGCGTTGCGGCGATAGGTCCGTATCGATGGTGCTGAGACGGGCCGCCAATTCCGCGCTGAGTTCGTTCATCGGCCTGAAAAGATCCCGCACCATGAGCCCTAGTTGGGTCAGCCGTTCGCTGTCGGTGGCGGAAAGGAACAGGGCGCTGGTGCGCAAGGCCATCACCGGCATGGGTACGCGCAGCCCTTGGAACAACCAGCGCAATTGCAACCAATAGGCGATCTCGCCACCTCCACCGACATAGGCCACGTTCGGCAGCACCGTCTCCTGGTAAACCGGGCGCAGCAGAACGTTCGGGCTGAAAACTTCCGGAGCGTGTTCCGCCAACCCGAGCAGTTCATCCACACCGAACCTCCGCTCCTCCCCGACCAACTTGAAACGATCACCATCTGCTTCGATCCGGCTCCGCGTTCCATCACCGAGCATGAAGAGATTGATGTTGCGGACATGGGCCTGCTCCGCATAGTGCGCGGCGAGCCTGGCGTTCGCGTAGTGCACCGTTCGCTCCGTAACCTGGTTCAGCAGCTCTTCCTGGATCACCGGCGTGAAGAGGCGTTTAAGTGCCGGATCATCACCATCCACGCAAACGACACCGTAGCGGCCGTACAGCGCGTTCACCAACAACCGCGTGGCTTGTGCCATGGTGAACTCCTCGCGGTAACATGCCTTCAACAAGGCCCGCAACTCGTCGGCACGGGTGGTGGTGCCGAGCAAACCATCCAATTCCTGAAGTACGGCATCGATGCCCTTAAGCTTCATGCGACCCACGGCCCCTGTAGCCGTTCCTTGCCATTCTAGCCTCTTGCCGAAGACCCACGCGTGATCGATCTCGGCCCGATCGTGGTCCTCACCCGCCAGCCAGAAGATCGGCACCGCCGGCTTGCCCGTGCGCTGCGACAGGTCCCGCGCCAGCCGCACGGCGTTCATGATCTTCAACGGAACGTACAGCGGCCCTGTGAAGAGGCAGAGCTGGTGACCGGTAGTGATCGTGAGGGTACCCTCCTTTGCCAAGAGTGCCAGGTTCTCCTTCACCTCAGCGCTTACATCAATTCCTGTGTACTGCCTTCCCAAGGCGGCGACCAAGACTTGTCTCGAGGAACTGCTGAACTGGCGCTCGCGGGCTGCCTGCATCAGGCCCTCTGCCGAGAAAGGGAACTGCCGATGTTCGCGCAGGGCTTCGACGTCCGCGAGGTAATCCAGCACGATGGGTTGGGAACGGCCGGTGGCGGCGTAGTCCAACTGCAGCGCGGGATGTTTCCGTTGAACCATGGATGGGATGGCGGCTTGAACGACTGCCGCCGAAAGTAGATGCGAGGTGACGGCTACCGCATACCAGCGTCCGAATGATCCAGCCCCTTTCATTTCTCTCATCTTCACATCCTCACATTCCTTCTTCCCATGCCCATCCGAATGACCCCGGAC
>JBATMK010000080.1:0-2665 GCA_049289815.1 Flavobacteriales bacterium | reverse complement strand
CGGCGAGATGTACAGGCCGAACTGCACCATGAACGGTACCACATAACGGAAGTCGCGGTACTTCACATTGAGGGCGGCGATGAGGATACCACTGCCCAATGCGGTGATCAGCGCGAGCAACAGGAAGAGCGGCAGGAACACGATCCCGATGCCTGGGGCGAAGCGGTAAACCGCCATCAGCACCAGCAGGATGACGAACGAGATGAGGAAGTCGATGAGGCATACCAGCACGGTGCTCGTTGGCACGATAAGCCGCGGGAAATACACCTTGGTGAGCAGGTTGCTGTTGGAGATGAGGCTGCCCGATGCTTCGCTGAAGGCCGAACTGAAAAAGGTCCACGGCAGAGTTGCCGCGCCGACCAAGAGCAGGCGGGGCACCCCATCGGGCACACTGCTGGAGAACAACCAGCCGATCAAGGCCATTGCGCCCAATGTGAGCAACGGTCGCAGCACGCTCCAGGCAATGCCGATCACTGTTTGCTTGTAGCGCACCAGGATATCGCGCCAGGCCAGGAACCAGAACAAGCCCCGGAAGCTCCACAGATCACGCCAGTAGTTGCGATCGGCGGTGCCGGGTTCGATGATCGTGCGGTGAGCGGTCATACGGTACGGGTCCGCGAATCTATCCGGATGGAAGCGGCCGTGTCCGTGCCCACAGGCGCGGGGGAAGCACCGGCTCAACCCACCACCCGCTCCAGCACTTGGTCGATCATGCGTTCGATCGCGGCGTGATGATCCTTGCTGTATTCCTTCCGAAGGCGATTGGCCACCACACTGCAGATCGTGGCCGCCTTATGGCCCAGCAGGCCGCTCAAGCCATAGAGTGCGCTGGTCTCCATTTCAAAGTTGGTGATGCACATTCCTTCCAAACCGTCAACCGTGCTGCGGAAGGATGAGAAGGCATCGTTGATGCCATCTACACTTGGCACAGCGCGCAGCTGCCTTCCCTGTGGTCCATAAAACCCGCCGGAAGTCGCGGTGATGCCGACCCGGTTGCCATCCCCTAGTAAGGACACGAGGGGCTCATCGCCGAAGGCCATGTACGGGATGGGCAGGTTGTCGGGCCATTCCACATGCGCAAGGATGGCGTGCAGGAGCCGCTGTTCCCTGTCCTCGTTCTCATGGGCGTAGTAATGGAGCACGTTGTCCAAGCCAAGTCCGCTGTGACTTACGATGAAGGTGTCCACAGGGATGTCCTCTTGCAATGCACCACAGGTGCCCATGCGGATGATGGTAAGCGCTTTCTGTTCGCGCTTCGGTGTGCGCTTCTCCAGGTCGATGTTCACCAGGGCATCCAGTTCGCCCATGACGATGTCGAGATTATCCGTGCCGATACCCGTGGCCAGCACTGTGATCCGTCTGCCGCGCAGCGTACCGGTATGCGCGATGAACTCCCTGTTCTGGCTTTTGTGATCGATGTTGTCGAAGCGCTTGCTGATCAGCGCCACCCGACCGGGGTCGCCGACCACGAAGACCGTGTCGCCCAACTGATCCGGCTTCAGCGCCAAGTGGTACACGCTGCTGTCCGGGTTCAGGATCAATTCGCTTTCCGGAAGGACGGTGCCGGGCTCGGTAAGGGTGATCGGGCGCATGAGTGCAAGTGTAGCGGTGAAGCAGCAGTCGTGAAAAGGGCTCCGGTCGGGAGACCCTTCAGGCCGCTGGTTTTCCGTGTTGCTCCAACGCCTGGCGCCATGTGGGCGGCAGGCCGATCGTGGTACCCGAGGTGTAGTCCATGCAGACCATTACGCTCTTTCCGTCAGAACAGCGTTCGCGCTTTCCGTTGATCATGCGGTCCACGGCATAGCTCAGGGTGAAGCTCCTGTTACCGATCGCGCTGCACCAGCAGTCCACTTCCACCTGATCACTTAGATGGATTGGCTTGCGATAGTCCACTTCGTTGCGTGCGAGGATCAGCCCTTGGTTCCGCCAGTCGTGGTCCTTGGCGATGAAGGTCCCGAGCAATGTCATCCGCGCCAGTTCGAAGAAGTGGAGGTACGCAGCGTTGTGCACGTGGCGGGCCATGTCCACGTCGCCGAAACGGATCTGCACAGTGGTTCTCATACAGCCCTCACGAGATCGGGTTCAACATCACGGAGAACACGGTGATGCTGTTCGGGTCCCGATCGTAAAAGAGCTTGTCCAACGCTTCGAGCACGTTCTTGGCCCTGAAATAGGAGGTGTTCAGCACGTTCTCGCCGCGCACGCTCCATTGGATCGTGTAGCTGCTGGTGGCTTCCTTGTAGGTGCGCACATAGTCGAGCATCGCCTCCAGCGCGTTGGCCTTGTCGCTGCCCTCGGTGGCGTGGAAGAGGAAGCTCTGGTTGTGGCGCGCATTGAGGGTGATGAGGTGCAACTTGGTGTTGCGGCCTTTGTCCTCGAAGTTGAACACGAGGCTGTCGGCACCCATGCCGATGTATTCGCCGATCTCCTTTTGCAGGCGCGCGATCTCCAGGTTCTTGTCTTTGGTCATTGCCGTATCGTAGTGCTGTTCGCAGGCGAAGGTGCATCGAAGGTTGATCGCGGCAGCTGCTCCTTTTGGTATTCGGGTACCAGATCCTTCATCAGGCGCACGCAAGCCTCGCCATCGCCGCTGTTGGCCGCTGCGATCAACTCCTCGGCCTTGGCACGGATGATCGCCGGGTCAACGGTCCGCGTTCTCCCGATC
>JBATMK010000079.1:0-1827 GCA_049289815.1 Flavobacteriales bacterium | reverse complement strand
AGCACATCGCCCATGCCGATGCGTTGCTTGTCCATGGCCAACTTCACTTGTGGCTCCAGGCGGCAATGCACGAAGAAGTCGCTCCATGTTCCATGCCGGTCATTCGCCTGCCGCAGTGAGCCGATGTAGTTGTCGCGTTCCAGTCCGAAGCCGTCCGCCGTATTCCGGTGAAGCCGTGCCAACGACCGTCCGAACTCGTCCCAGAATTCGCGGGACCGCAGGCCACCATCGATGTGCTCCAACAGCAGGTAACTGTCGTCGTGATCTTCACCCTGTGCGATCACGATCGGAACACGCATCGCGCTGGCCGCGCTAAGCCGCTTCAACCCATCGGCCTCCGCCTCGAACATGGAGGGGAACCTGTCGGCGCTGTTCACCTTCACGAAGAACCGGCCTTCGTTGGTGTCCAACCGGTACCCGTCGTTGATGCTTCCGCCACCAACGGGGGTTTCGCGCTCCACATCCACGGGACTGCCGATGTGGTGGCTCAAGTGTTCGGAAAGTCGCTCGATCAGGGAGCCGGACAGAGGCATGGCCGACAAAGGTGTTCGAGTTCTTATGGATCATGCTAAACTTGCGTCCCCGTTGAAAAACGGGTTGAGATGATGGGGGATTAGCTCAGCTGGCTAGAGCGCTTGCATGGCATGCAAGAGGTCACCGGTTCGACTCCGGTATTCTCCACGAAGGCGGCTCGCAAGGGCCGCCTTTTTCATTCCCCCCTTTCCTCCTTATCCACCAACTCAATGGGTCGTGGCAGGAAGTAGAGGGCAACGATCACCAGGTAGACCCCGATGGCGAGCCACGTGGAAACGTAGCCGGCAAAAGTGGCGAGCAGCGTCAGTCCGGCGGTGGTGCCGTTCAGTCGTGCGTAATACCGCTGCACGGTGGGTGAGAGCTGCTCGTCGAAAAGCCGCTTGCGCGCCATATGCCAGATCATCAGGTTGCTGCTGAAGAGAATCGCCATCTGCACGATGCCATAATAGAGGGTTGCCTGGGGGAGTTCCGGATGCTCGCCGAGGAAGGCGGTGGTCAGGGGAACGAGGCTCACCCAGAAGAGCACATGGCAATTGTGCCAGAGCAGCGCGTTCGTGGACCCCCGAACGCTGAGGAACAGGCTGTGATGGTTGATCCAGAACAGGGCAAGCAGGAGGAAGCTCAGCGCATATGCGGCCAGATGCGGCCACAACGAACTGAACGCCGACCGCACTTGATCGCTCGTTGCGCCATGCGGTACCGCAGGCAGCTTGATCTCCAGGATCATGAGGGTGATGACGATGGCCAACACGCCATCGCTGAAGGCCAGCAAGCGTTCCGGCCCCATGCGCATGTGCACACGCGGCCCACCATCGCCCTTGGGTTTTTTGGAGCGGTCCATCAGGAATGCCAACGTACGGATCCGCTGGCGTTCCGGATCGATCGTTGATCACTCCTGCAAGGCCTGGCGGAAGGCGCGGCTCCAGCGCCGGGCACTTTCCTTGCGCAGGTGAAGGCCATCGGTGGTGATGTAGCGATCCTGCGGGCCGGACTGGAAATAGTGGTGCTCGGGGAACTGATGCTGGATCAGCGCCCGCGATACTTCGGCCAAGGGCATCTCCATCAATCGTTTGTCCATAGGCATCTCAAAGAAGACCACTTGCGCGCCGTGCGCTTCCAGTTCGTCCACCGAGGCGGCAAGGCGCTCGATATGCCGTGCTGTGGTGTCGCCCCCGGGGATCTTCTTGTACAGCACCAGCTGCTCATCGAGCATGAATTTCCCCGTGACTTCCGTATTGCCGTCCAATGGTGCATTGAGGTCTTCCTCGGTGCCGATCCCTTGTTTCGCCTTCT
>JBATMK010000078.1:0-8934 GCA_049289815.1 Flavobacteriales bacterium | reverse complement strand
GGCCAGGTCACCTACATCATCTCGCCGCGGCATGTCTTCAACCCGGCGGAGGCGGAGGAGCAGCGGATCATGATCGAACGCTTGTCCGCTTTCTTCGGCGTGCCCTCCTTCCCCATCACCTACTACTCCTATGCTGGAGTGGCCGATCTGTACGCCACCAAGGGATACCTCCGGCATCCGTTGATCGGTGCCATCGACTCCGGCGGCATGGTGGACGGCACGAACAACGTGCATTCCGGGAACAACAAGGACATTTACACCCACGAGGTGGTACACCTGTTCTCCCAAACCAGGACGAAGGAGCCACCGGGCTTGTTGGAAGAAGGCCTTGCCACCTTGATCGGTGGGAGCGTGGGACATGACTATGCCTGGCACCGCGCGAACCTGCAGCGCTACCTGGCCGCCGATCCATCGCTGGATCTCCGCGACCGGTGCAACACGGTCATTCGCGACTACATCAACGAGGATACCAGCGTGCCCTATGTGATCGGCGCCGTACTCTGCGAACACATCCTGCGCCGCGACGGCAAAGAGGGGCTCTTGCAAGTGATGTCCGAAGGCGTGGACCCATGGCCCGCACTCGCGCATTACGGCATCACCCCGGAGACCCTCACCATGGAATTGCGGAAGGAATTGATGCTGGAACCATTCAGCGCCTTGTGACCGGCGGCCCTGCCTGCGTCAGGCAGGCAGCGACCGCAGAAAGTGCCACCATCCGCTCGTTCTCTATTGCTTGATGAGCCGATAGCTCACCACCGTTCCATCCAGTGCGAGCCGCAAGAGGTACGTGCCCGGCTGCAGGCCGGACAGGTCGAAGTCGCTGTTGTTCCCGTTGATCCGCTGGGTGCTCAGGATGCGCCCTTGCGCGTCCAGCAAGCTGGCGCGGGCACCGGTCCAACGTCCGTGGTGCAGCAGGCGCACCTGCGCGGTGGTGGGCACCGGGAACACCTTTGCATCCATGGCGTCCAGAGCGCCCAGGTCCGTGGGAAGCTCGATGCTCAGTACCGCCGGCTCAGTGATCACCGGAGCATTGAAGTCGAAGTAGATGTTCGCTTCGTTGGGCACGGTCCATCCGGCCGGCAGACTTGTCGCAGGCACTATGCTGAAGCGCACGTGGCCGTGGCTGTTCGGCTCGTCTGTGATGCTGTCAGGAAGGAAGATCTCGTTGAACACGAAATGCACGGCGCCATCGCGGATGAACCACTCGCAAGGGTGGCTGCTGTTCTCGAACCGGAAGGTGGACAACTGCAGGTCCGTGCTCAGGGTGTCGGTGACCAGTACGCGCTCGGCGTAGAAGGTGCCGGTGTTCTGGAAGCGGATGAGGTAATCCACGCGCACACCCGCCGCCACGCTGTCCGGATGGAGCACCGCGGGGAAGACCTGCTTGTCGTTGGGGTCGTACGAGCCGACCACCTCCTGCACATAGGACGCGGTGTTGTTCAGCGTGTCCACATCCTCGGCGAACGGAAGGATGGTGTACGCGTGGGTGTACGCCGTACCCAGCACGGTAGCCACGGGCACGTTGAAGGTGGCGTGCAGCATGTTCCAGTCCTGGAAAGCCAGGCTGTCGAACTCCCAGACGAGCTCGGGGAAGGTGTCCGTGGGCGACTGGGTGGCCGAGACGAAGGTGAAGAGCGGATCCCAGGCCATGCGCACCTGCACGCCGTAGGCCGTGGTGCCGCCGTTGTGGATGTGGATGAAGACCTCCTGGTCGAAGCCCGGACGTGCGACCTCGTTCCATGCGAAGATGTCGAGGTCGGGCACCACGGTATCGGGTTGCACGGCGAAGTCGAGCCCGTTCACCACATCGAACACGGTGTTGAGCGGCACGGTGTGATCGGCGGGCAGCTGCTGCTGCACAAAGGGTATCACGGCATCCGCGATGGTGATCGTGTGCGTGCCCACCGGCAGAGTGAACGCGTAGTGGCCCAAGCTGTCGGTGCCGGTGAGGTAACCGCTCGGGCTTTCGCTCAAGGTCACGTTCGCCAGGGGTGGTTCGCCGGCGTCCTGTATTCCATCACCATCATCATCGCGGAACACCGTGCCCGTGGCCATGGGGTTGATCTCCGGGCAGAAGGTGTTGAGGATGTTGCACAGCGGCAGCAGTTGCGGTGCGGCCGCCGGGTGGTTCGGCATGCAGGTGATCGGTGATCCCGTGAGGTCCAGGGTCAGCAGGCCATCGGGCAAGAGAGGCAGGCATTCGACCTGGGTGGTCATCACGGCGAGGTCGATGAGCACATCAGGCAGTGCGGGCAAGGTGGTCAGTGGAAAATTCTCGAGGACGAGGTATTCGAGCGTGTTGGGCAAGGCGGGCAAGGTGGTCAATGCGCCGCCGTAGATGGTGAGGTGGGTCAGGCTGTCGTTGAACGCGGTCAATGCGCTCAGGTCCACCAGCGTCATCACCAGCTCGTTCACGGAATTGGGCAAGGGGCCGAGGTCGGTGAGCAGGGGCAGCACGCTCCCGTGCACCGCATCGATGCCGGGACCCACCTGAAGATCGGTGAGCAAGGGCAGCTCCACCAAGCCGAGGCCGACGTCATCGAAAGGCGAGGCCACGCCATCAGCGATCACGGTGGTCACCAGTGGTGAATGTTCCACCGACATGCCCCCGATGTCGTGCACTTCCACGCTTTGCAAGGCCGGCATGCTATCGATGTAGACCAGCGCCCCGCTGGTCTCCGGAATGGTGATCGATGTGAACCCGGCGTTGCGCACGTCCATCCAGGTCATGAAGGCCGGCAGGAGCGGGAACACCTGGATATTCGGCATGGAATCGATGATCAGGAAGTTGATGTTCGGCGACATCACCGGAAGGTCCGTGTGCTCGTCGTTGCGTACGAGGAGCGCGCTCACCAGCGATGGCAGTACCGGCCATGCGAGGCCGGCCGGATAGCGGTCCAGTTCCAGTGTCTCCATGTTGGCCGGCAATACCGGAACCTCCGTCAGCGCAGGCATGTCCTGCAACAGCAGGTTCCACAACAGATCCGGTAGCGGGTTCACCGTGGTCAGCTGCGGCGCGCCGCGCAGGAACATGCCCTGCATTTCGATCGCGGGATCCATGTAAGGCAATGCGGTGAGCGGGACGTTCTCGAGGTCCAGCTGGTTCAGCAGCGGCATCGTATCCCAGGTGAGCACCACCCCGGGGTCGAAATGGATGACCAGGTTGTTGAAACCGAGGGCCTCTATGCCGTCCAGATCGGCGGGTGTCCAATCCACGGTGAACTCCAGATCAAAGACGGACCAGCTGAGCGGGTCCATATTGCCATCGACATCCACGAAGCCGGGCTGGGCCGTGTTGAGCACATCGCGGAACTGGACATCAGGGATGTACACCAGTTGCCCAGTGGCGGCGATGCAGTTGATCGTGACCAGGAGGGTAAGGAGCTTGCGCATGAGGTAAAAATAGCAACGGCCTCATGCCCGTCTCAGGGATCGTGCAACAGGTGGTTCGGAACCACTTGAAGTCACCACCGCATTTCGCGTGAGGGGATCTGAATAACGAACATCGAATGATCAACACCCAACATCGAAGTGGAATGTCGTCTGCGCATTCACTTCGATGTTCATCATTCGGTGTTCGGTGTTCGATATTCCTCGGGCACGCCCCTACCCCGAACGGTCCGCGTATGGATGGACCAGCGAAGCGACGGCTCGCGCTATTTTGCCTCCGATGCACGCTGCCCGTAAGTCGTGGTTCTGGATCGCCTGCGCGATCCTTCAAGCTTGTTCAACGCCGGGTTTCAACGAGCGCGCGGCCTACCTCGACTTCAGCGACCTTGCCGATTCGCTATACCATGCCGGGCGCTACCGCGAGGCGGCCATGGAGTATTCCCGTGCGGTAGCCTTGCGGCCGGAGTTGGCCCGCAGCAACGATATGTACAACGCCGCTTGCAGCTGGGCGCTGGCCGGTGAGGTGGACAGCGCGTTCTTCCAGCTGCAGCAAGTGGTCAGCACCCATGGCTATGCGAAGTCCAGTCATTTACAGGAGGATGCTGATCTGCAAAGCCTGCATGCGGATGCGCGTTGGGCGCCGCTGGTGGAAGCGGTGAAGCACAACCGCGAGAAGCAGGCCCACATCAGCAAGGCGATGTGGAAGGAAGATGTGCGACAACTGCGTTCAATGCTGGACTATTGGCACATCAACGCATACGCCAGCACCCCCGCGACCGTTTGGGACCGCGAAGTGAACGCGCTGCTGGAGCGCATGGATCAGTTGGATGATGATGGGATCATCCTGGAGATCCAGCGGATCCTTGCGCTCGCGGGCGATGGCCATACCTCCTTCTACACGACGGATCAAGACGTGGTCGACTTCCAGTACCTCCCGGTGGTGTTCTCGCAATTCGAGGAAGGCCTCTACGTGATCTCCGCATCGGATAGCCTGGCCGATCTCGCGGGCCTGCGACTGGTCGCCATCGGCGATACGCCCATCGAAGCGGTGCGGGAGAAGCTGATCCCCTACATACCGCGCGACAACAATGCGGAGATCACCTACACCTACCCGGATCAGCTGCAATGTGTGAACCTGTTGCATCATCTGGGCATCACGCCCACGAGCGAAGAAGCCGAGCTCGTGTTCGACGCCGGCGGGCAGCCAGTGCGCCGCACCGTGCGCGCGATGACCGGCGAGCAGCTGGACCAGGTGCATTGGACGGCCGCCCGGACTTCACTGAACGCCATCGCCTCTTCGTCGCATCCGACCTTCCTGTTCTCCAATCCCACGACCATTCCCCGGCTGATGAGCCGACCGAACTACTGGAGCCTGGTGTTCGAGCCGGAGAAGGTTGTTTTTGTGGAATACCTCTCGTGTTGGGACCAGGAGGGCGGCCCCTCCTTTTCGCACTTCGTGGACAGCGCGGTCTTCGCAACCTTGGATGCACATCCGGATCACCGGCTGGTGGTGGATATGCGCTACAACTCCGGTGGCGAACCGCGCACGGCGGCACCGCTCTTCGCTGGTATTGAAGCGAGGCCGGCGCTCTTCGCAAAGAACCCGCCGACGGTGCTGGTGGGTACGCGCACCTTTTCCGCGGCAGCCACAAACGTGTGCCAGTTGAAGGACCGCTGCCAGGCGCGGCTGATCGGCCAGTTGAGCCGCGCGCGGCCATACAGCGCCAGTGAGGGGCGCAGCTTCACACTTCGGAACTCGGGTTGCGAGATCTCGATCAGCACACAGTTCGTGCAGCGACTACTGGGGGTGATGGAACCGTACATCCCCCTGGACGAGGTGGTGCCCATGCGTTTCAGCGACTACATCGGCGATGTGGACCTGACGTTCGAGACGGCGTTGGGGAGATAGAACGAAGCCTATAGCACAGCGTCTGAACCAATGACTGCGCCACAAACCGTCTGAAGTCAGCACCGCTTTCGGGTGAGGGATAGAAGCAAGTAGCCCCGGAGGCGTGCTGAACTCAGTCGAAGGATCGTAGAAGACTACTGGCCGGGTCAACCCCGCTAAGTGCGGGTCGGGCAGCCTCCTAGCCGCCCCTCTAAAGACCGATCCACTGATATCTTGGGGTTCTCCACGGTGCACCACCTGCGGCCCCACCCATGAGAACCACCATCGCCTGTCTCCTGCTTTGATCGTTGCTGTCGCATGGGAACGCCCATGCACAAGGCAAGGTCCTGATCGATTCATTGCGAACGATGCTGACCCGGCCGTTGCCGGATACCACGCGGGTAAGCGTGCTGTACGACCTGAGCTGGGAGCTCGCGGATGCCGGAGACTATCAGGAGGCAAAGGTCCGGGCGGACAGCATGATGGCGCTCGCGATCCGCAGCGGCTCCGAGAACGCCATGGCGAACGCCTACAACATCCAGGGGGAGATCGCGCAGCGGCTGGACGATTACCAGGAAGCAAGGCGTTGCTTCTCCGAGTGCCTTCGCTTGAACCGCAAGACCGGGCGTGATCGCAACGTGGCCGGCGCGTTGAACAACATGGCGAACGTGAAGCGGAAGGAAGGGGACCTGGCCGGCGCACTGGGCGACTACTTCGCCGCTGTGGCCATCAATCAGCGCCTGGGCAACGAGGACTGGCTGGGAAAGAACTACGACAACATCGGTACCGTCTACCTCCGACTGGGCGATCACCCCAAAGCCTTGGACTACATGCTGAAATCCCTCGCGCTCCGCGAACGGATCGGGGACAAGCCCGGCATCGCAGTCTCCTACAGCAACCTGGGCATATTCTACCAGCAACAGTCGGATTTGAAAGAGGCCTTGCGGTACACCAAGGCCGCCTTGAAGACGCGCGAGGAGATGGATGATCCGAACGGCATGGCCATCTCCCACGTCAACATCGCCAACATCCTGAACGATTCCGGGCAGCATGCGGCGGCCTTGAAGGAAGCGGAAGAGGCCATGCGGATCGCCGAAGACATCGGTGCCCAATACACCTTGGTCGCCGCACATGCCTATGCCGGCCAAGCCTACGAAGGCCTTGAGCGGTATCCGGAAGCGCTGCGCGCGTATGAAGCGGGGCGCACCTTGGCGCAGCGGATCGACGACCGGAGCGACGAGGCCGAGCTCTCACTCATGGCTGTGGCGGTGCTCACCAGGACCAAGCAGTACGACGTATCCCGCAGCTACCTACGCTCTGCGATCGAGGTGGCGCGCACGGTGGGAAGCAGGGAAATGCTGTCGACCGCATACCGCGAGCTCGAACGGTTGGACAGCATCGACGGCGATTGGAAAGGCGCCTACCTGGACCACCGCATGCACGTGCTTTACCGCGACAGCATCTATAACGCATCGAACACCGAAGAGAACACGCGATTGCGGATGCAGTATGATTTCGACAAGGCCGAGGCCGCAGCGAAGGCGGAGCAGGAGAAGAAGGACGCGGTGGCCGCAGCGGAACTGCGCCGCAGGAACCTCCAGCGCAACGCCTTCATCGGCGGCTTCGCCTTGATGCTGCTCCTGGCCGCCGTGTTCTTCGTCCAGCGCAACCGCATCAGTAAGGCGCGCAAGCGCAGCGATGAACTGCTGCTCAACATCCTGCCCGGGGAAGTGGCCGATGAGCTGAAGGCCAAGGGCCATGCGGACGCGAAACACTTCGATACCGCCACCATCCTCTTCACAGACTTCAAAGGCTTCACGCAGTTGAGCGAGCAGGTGACACCAGCGGAACTGGTCGCGGAACTGAACACCTGCTTCAAGGCCTTCGACGGCATCATGGAGAAGTACCGCATCGAGAAGATCAAGACCATCGGCGATGCCTACATGGCCGCGGGCGGATTGCCCGACCCGCAGCACGGCTCACCCGCTGATGTGGTACGCGCGGCCTTGGAGATGCAAGCCTTCATGCAGCAGCACAAGGCCGAACGCAATGCGGCGGGCAAGCCGGTCTTCGAGATGCGCGTAGGCATCCACACAGGTCCCGTAGTGGCTGGCATTGTTGGCGTTAAGAAGTTCCAGTACGACATCTGGGGCGACACCGTGAATACAGCGAGCCGCATGGAGAGCAGCGGCGAAGTAGGACAGGTGAACGTCAGCGAAGCCACCTATGCCATGGTGAAGAACGAGACCGGTCTCGTGTTCACCCCGCGTGGAAAAGTGCAGGCGAAGGGCAAGGGGGAAGTGGAGATGTACTTCGTGGAGAGCGTGTGAACGGCTCCCCGATCCGCGTGGATCCACGCCGGGCACGAACGGTGCGTCAGCCCCGCATCATTGCGAGGAGGGACGATGGCAACGCGTTAGGGATAAGAGCAAGTAGCCTGCCTTCGGCAGGCAAGCCCGGAGGCGCTGCATTTGAACACCGGCACACCCACATGGCCCAAGGGATCGTGCCCCAGGTCACCCTTCCACCAGCACCTTGAAGCCTCCCATGACCATGCGCTTCATATCGAAGGGCGGATGTTTCGGGTCCATCATGTCTGCCAACCGCGGATCGGCCATCACCTTTTTCATCACGCTATCGCGGTGCGCGCGCGAGCGGTAGAGGACCCAGGAGAAGACCACGGTCTCACCTGCTTTCACCTTCACCGTGCGCGGAAATGTGGCCACGATACCTGGCGGCGTCAGGTCGTCGCCAACACATTCGTAATAAGCGAGCGCGCCATGCTCCATCCACACCTTGCCGGACTTGGTGGCAATGCGGCGGTACTTGGCCAGGTTCTTTTTGGGAATGGGGATCACGAATCCATCTGCGTAGCGTGCCATGGTGTTCAGTAGTTGAGGTGCCAATGTATTCCTGGCGTTCGTAAAAGCGGCGCTTTAGCGCGATCCTGCTGGCCCTACGGCTCCAACTGTTTCTTCAGTGTGGCCCAGTAGTTCTCGTGCCAGCCCGTATCGAGGTGTGCGCGAGTGCCATCGGGAAAGCCGGTGTGATCGAACATGAGCCTGGTGCCGTTACCATCCGGAACGAACTCGAACCGTACGATGGAGTACACCCCTTCCGGCCAGGTCTTCGCCCGCCAGGCCTGAACGATGAGACGATCCTGCGCGAGTTCAACATTCCTTCCGGTGACGTGCCCGCCGAAGCAGGAGAAGGCGCCGCCTGAAGCACGATCGATCGTGGTGGGTGCGCCGCCTGTGCGCTGTGCGAACTGTTCGGCGTTCAAGAGCGCTTCGTAGATGCGGGCGGGACTTGCCGCGATCGCGATCTCGTGGTGGATGGTATCGGCCATGGGCGTATGGATGAGGAACAGAGCTACGATGGATCCCGCGACCCGCGATCTGGTGGTGACGAACCGTGCGTTCCGCATAACGAGCCCGGTGGTGCGGTAACCGTTGCTTCCATCACGCTCCGGTCCTCCGCAACTTCAGATGATAGATGGCGAACAGTGTGGTGAAGACCGTATGGATCACCACCGGTGGCACCAACATCGGCGGGAACATGGCACCGTTCACGAACTGCGCGATGAGTTGCAGGGCATGATAGACCAGGAGGATGAGCACCACGTTCTTCAACGTCCCGGGCGAGGTGCCCTTGGT
>JBATMK010000077.1:0-7572 GCA_049289815.1 Flavobacteriales bacterium | reverse complement strand
GTGTGCCACCGCCACCGCCTGGGCCGCCGCCACCGGGGTTGGTGCAACTGCCACCATCAATGGAGATGTTCACCGTACCAGTTGCTCCGCTTGCCAATGTTCCGGTGTAAACGATAATGCCGTTCTCATCGGTGATCGTGATCGAGCCGCCTTGCCATCCATTGTTGCCGGCATCATTCATGACCAGCACGAGACATGTCGGATCCAGGCAAAGCGTGTCGCTGCTGTTCGGGCCACCGCTGCTGATGATCACACTGTTCAATGCGAGCGTCCACGACATCTGGCCCGGTGAACCGCCGGGGTTGCTATCGATGAAGAACGGGTTCTGGCCGCCTGAACAATTGCCGCCACCTGTGCCGCCATTGGAGCAATCCGCATCGCCGAGTTCAAATTGCTCGAATCCCTGCGTCGCATTGTTCAATGTGGTGTGGTCATCCCAGCTGCCGTCTTCCGCTTCGATCTCCCAATCAAGACCATCCCAGTCATCGCCGCCGCTGTCGAACATGAGCAGCGTATAGCAACCGTCGGGCAGGCAAATGGTCACAGGCCCGAACGGTGCCCCACCGCTGAGCCACGTCACACCGAGTTGGTCCACAAGATCCCAGCTGACATCAGCCGCATCCGGGTCGTTGTCCATGAATATGATGTAGTTCGAGCATTGGGCATCGAGGTTGTTCGCAAAGGCGGAGGCACCGAGGAACAAAGCCAGGATCAAGGAACGTCGCAGGGGTTTGGGGCACATGCTGTCGAAGGTCAGTGGCCACGATGGCCGCGGCGATTCCAACCAGATGAACCGGGCAGAGTACCTGATGACCAGGAACCATGACAATTGTCAGTTAACGCACGGTGGGCCCACGCAGCCTGATCCGCATCGCGAAGTGGGCTGGCTGAACGTGGTACGCTCGAAGGCGCGGCGAAAATGATCCACATCGGATCCATCGTTTGGTGAAGCGTGAGGCTGGCCCGGGACCGGCCGAAAAACGACAAAGCCCCTTTGCAGGGGCTTCATCTTGCGGTCCGGACGGGACTCGAACCCGCGACCTCCGCCGTGACAGGGCGGCATTCTAACCAGCTGAACTACCGAACCGTTGGCTCCGGGGCTTCCCCCAAAAGCGGGGCAAATGTAGCCGAGGTGATGATCCGAACAAACGGCAGGATGAGAGTTCCTGGAAGGAGGCATGGACCGTACAGGCCGATCAGTACAACCGCGCCCGCTTCAGCAGGAATTCCAGGAGGATGGGGGAGAAGCCCGCGTTGATGTCGGCTTCCACGAGGTCGATGCGGTATTGGCCGCATTTCAACTTCAACTGGTGCCAATGGTCCGCCATGGCTGAACGATAGGCATCGCGCACTTCAGCCGGATGCGCCTTCACCTGTTCACCGCTTTCCAGGTCGACGAACGTGTAGGGCCTGTCTTCCATCTGCAGCTCCAGTTCCTTCTTGCGGTCCACCACGTGGAAGAGGATGATGTCGTGCTTGTTGAAGCGCAAGTGCTGGAGCGCATCGAACACATCGGCCTGTTGGGCGCTGTTGTCCATCATGTCGCTCAGGATCACCACCAGTGATCGTTGCGGCGCGCGATGAGCGATGTCGTGCAGGGCTTCCACGATGGAAGTCTTCCTGCCCTGTGATGGAGCCTGCGCTCCGAGGAGGTTCTCCAAATGTGTCATCACGTGCCGAAGGTGCACGGCGTTGCTGCGTGCCTGTTCCACCACATCGACGCGATCGGTGAAGACCGTGAGGCCAACGGCATCGCGTTGCTTGCGCATGAGCTGCGTAAGAGCAGCGGCGGCGTAAACGCTGAAGCGGATCTTGTTGAGGCTTTCCGTGTCGTCCGCCTTCAACTGCGGATAGTACATGCTGCTGCTTGCGTCCAGCACCAACTGGCAACGCAGGTTCGTCTCCTCCTCGTAGCGCTTCACGAAAAGTTTGTCCGTGCGTGCGTAGAGTTTCCAATCCATGTGGCGGGTGCTCTCGCCGGGGTTGTATGCCCTGTGTTCCGCGAACTCTACACTGAAGCCATGGAAGGGGCTTTTGTGCAGCCCTGCAAGGAAGCCCTCCACCACCTGGCGTGCCTTGAACTCGAGCTGGCTGAGCGCGTGGATCTCCTTGTGGTCGATGGGCATGGTAGCGGAAGCCGCGGTGGCTTGCAGCGCAAATAACGGCAAGAGCGCATCAAAGCGTGCCTTCGTTCACGGTTCTTGGCGAAGGCGAAATACCCATTTCATGGGATTGATGCAGCCCGGGCCTTCCGGTTGTTTTGACCCGTCGAACAGACCAAGACCACGAAGCCATGAAGACCTACAGAACCACGACCACCGCGATCAGCATCGCCATACTGCTGGGGGCTACCGCCCATGCACAGGAAGCAGGCATCAACACACGGGGCTACGATGATGTGCGCACCGCCGAGGCCTTACTGCTCTCGGCCAACAGCACCATACGGATCCAGGACGACAACTCCGGCGCTACCATACAGGGCGATTTCGTGCCGGGTAGCCCTGCCGAGCTGAACTGGGGAGCAGCTTCCGTGTGGCACGCCTTCACCCTGGGTGAGCGCAGCAACCTCACGATCGACTTCGCGGGGACGGAATTTGTTCAGCCCGCTGCGTTTTTCGATGGCTTGGTGATGGAGCCGACAACGACCGCTCACACCATGGTCGCTGATGCACTGTACCTATCCACCGCGAAGGATGGCAATTACGCCATGACCTTCCTCGCGTTGTCGCCGGGCACCTACTACCTGCCCATCGGTCATATCCCCGGCGTGGCAGAGGGCCGGTATGCGCTTACAGTGAACACCACACCATACCCAGGAGAAGTGGTGACACGTTGATCCCCACCGTCGCCACCAAAGAGGAAGGCCCCCGGTATTGCCGAGGGCCTTCTGGGTTTCAGACTTGGATCGCCTTAGGCCAACTGCCCTTGGAGCTTTCCGGCCAACGTGGCCTTGGGCACAGCGCCCACGCTGCGGTCCACCACTTGGCCGTTCTTGAGGAACAGGATCGTAGGGATGCTGCGGATGCCATACTTCATGGCCACCTGCGGATTGGTGTCAACGTTCAGTTTGCCGATCACAGCCTTGCCTTCGTACTCGGTTGCGAGCTCTTGTACCACCGGGCCTACCATGCGGCAGGGCCCGCACCATTCCGCCCAGAAGTCCACCATTACGGGTTTATCGCTCTTGAGCGCGAGTTCTTCGAAATTGCTGTCAGTGAATTCGAGTGCCATTTTGGTTGTTGCGCTATAGCGCTTGTGTGTTGCGGTTCAATTCGAGCGGGCCAAGGTCTGTTCTTCGCTCGCTGCTGCAACAGCGTTGAAGCCAACTTATCAACCCCTCTTTCTTCGCCCCAAAGGTTGGGTGCGCCACGTCCTTGTCAATGTCCAGGCCGGGACCAAATCGACTGACACTTGGTCAGCCAAGCCTTGCATCCACGTCGGCCATGGCGGCCAGGCGGTTCATCAATTCCTCGCTCACGCCGATCGTGGCGGCCTTGGCGGTCAGGTCAACACTCACGCTTTCGGCGGTGCTGTATAGGCTCAGGTTCACCTTGCACTT
This sequence comes from Flavobacteriales bacterium, assembly GCA_049289815.1. GTDB lineage: Bacteria > Bacteroidota > Bacteroidia > Flavobacteriales_F > PHOS-HE28 > PHOS-HE28. The sequence goes on along the minus strand of JBATMK010000077.1, from coordinate 4,013 downwards.
GCCGGGGTGCTCTTTCAGCAGGTCTGCCAGTTCGCGGGTCAGGTCTTCGCTCACGCGTTCGGCCTCAATGCGCAGGTTCAGCTTGGTGAAGTACTTCTCCCGCACGTCGCTCAGCAGGTCCATGCTGGTGATCTTGAACTCCATCTGGCCCTCATCCCGGCCCCAGGTGCGTTCCGCAGCGCGGCCTTTCACCAGTAATGTCGTGCCTTGGCTGAGGTAGATCTTGTGTTTCAGGTAGTCCTCACTGAATAACATGAAGTCGTGGGATCCCGTGTGGTCTTCCATGCTCAGCGTGCCGAAGGGTTTGCCGCTCTTGGCTATGCGGTGCTCGGCCTTGGTGACGATGCCGGCGAAGCAGATCTCACGGCCCGCCAGCACCTTCAGGTCCTGGAGTTGGGGCAGCGTGGTGTTACAGAGGTATTTGATCTCCAAGCGGTGATCGTCCAGCGGGTGGCCACTGAGGTAGAAGCCGATCACCTCCTTTTCGTAATGCAGTTTCTCCAAGGCGCTCCACGCATCGATGTTCGGAAAAGCCGGCTCAGGGATGCCAGCACCTTCAGCCGCAGTGTCGAACATGTTCACCTGGCTGCTGTCTTCGCCGTCCTGGTGTTGCTGGCCGTAACGCGTGAGCGTTTCAATGAAGGTCGGCTTGCCTTCGCCTGCGCTGTGGAAGAACTGTGCGCGGTGGGTTTTCGGGAAGCCATCGAACGCCCCGGCAAACGCCAGACTTTCCAGCGCCTTGCGGTTCGCGCTGCGCAGGTTCACACGTCGCATCAGGTCGTACACGTTCGCGAACGGGCCGCCCTCGGTGCGTGCCGCAACGATCGCTTCCACCGCTGCTTCGCCAACACCCTTCACGGCGCCAAGACCGAAACGGATCTGGCCTTGCTTGTTCACCCCGAACTGCAAACCGCTTTCGTTCACATCGGGTCCGAGAACAGGAATACCCATGCGGCGGCACTCCTCCATGAAGAAGGTGATCTTGTCGATGGTGCCTTGCGAATGCGTGAGCACTGCGGCCATGTACTCGGCAGGGTAGTTCGCCTTGAGCCAGGTGGTCTGATAGGCAACGAAGGCGTAGCACGTACTGTGGCTCTTGTTGAAGGCGTACTGCGCGAACGCCTCCCAATCCTTCCACACCTTCTCGCAGACCTTGGTATCAAGTCCATTGGCGCTCGTGCCTTCCAGGAACCTGCCCTTCATCTTGTCCAGCGTGGCGCGGTCCTTCTTGCCCATGGCCTTGCGCAGCACGTCCGCATCGCCCTTGCTGAAGCCCGCGAGCTTCTGGCTGAGCAACATCACCTGCTCCTGGTAAACCGTGATACCGTAGGTCTCCTTCAGCAATTCCTCCATCTCGGGGAGGTCGTAGCTGATCTTCTCCTGCCCGTGCTTGCGCCGGATGAAGCTGGGGATGTACTCCAGTGGTCCCGGCCGGAACAGCGCGTTCATGGCGATGAGATCGCCGAACCTGTCCGCCTTCAGTTCGCGCAAGTACTTCTGCATGCCCACGCTTTCGAACTGGAACGTGCCGTTCGTTTGCGCGCGCTGGTAGAGCTCGAAGGTCTTCGGATCATCGAGCGGGATGTTGTCGATGTCGATCTGGATCCCATGGTTCCGGTCGATGAGGCGCAACGCATCACGGATGATGGTGAGCGTCTTCAGACCAAGGAAGTCCATCTTGATCACACCGGCATCCTCTACCACTTTGCCGTCGTACTGTGTGAGGAGCAGCGTCGATTCCTTGCTGGTGCAAACAGGCAGGATCTCCGTAAGGTCCTTCGGCGCGATGATGATGCCTGCAGCGTGCACACCGGTTCCCCGCACACTGCCTTCCAGCTTCTCGGCTTCGCGCAGCACATCGGCGTGCAGGTCTTCCCCCTCGGCGATCTTGCGCAACTGCTTGACGAGTTCGATCTCGTCGCTGTTGAGGTTCTCCCTCTGCTTCAAGCTGCCTTCGCCTTCCAGCGGAGCGCGCAGCACACGTTGCAGTTCGATGCCCGGACGTTCGGGGATGAGCTTCGCCAAACGATCGGCCTCGTTGAGCGGTAGATCAAGAACACGCGACACGTCGCGGATGCTGCTCTTGGCCGCCATGCCACCATACGTGACGATCTGCGCCACTTGGTTCTTGCCGTATTTCTCCACCACATAGTCGATCACTTTCTGGCGGCCCTCGTCGTCGAAGTCCGTGTCGATATCGGGCATGCTCTTGCGGTCCGGGTTGAGGAAGCGCTCGAACAGCAGATCGTATTTGATCGGGTCGATGTTGGTGATGCCGGTGCAATAGGCCACTGCGCTGCCCGCCGCGCTCCCACGGCCGGGGCCGATCAGCACGCCGATGTTGCGGCCGTGGTTGATGAAGTCCTGTGTGATGAGGAAGTAGCCACTGAAGCCCATCGTTTTGATGGTGAACAGCTCGAAGTCGATGCGCTCCTTGATCTTGGGATCGAGGGAATCGATGCCAGCGTCGGAGGGTCGACCCAATGGGTCGACGGTACGGGTACTCTCATCCAAATCGCCGCTACCGATGTAGCGTCGAATGGCACCTTGATACGTTAGGTGCCGCAGGTATTCGTCCTGGTCCGCGAAGCCTTCCGGGATCTGGTAATTGGGAAGCAGGATGTCCTTCTTCAGTTTCAGCAAGTCCACCTTGTCGACGATGCGGTTGGTGTTGTCCAATGCCTCGGGCAGATCGTGGAAAGTCGCAGCCATCTGGGCCTGCGTCTTGAAGAAGAACTCGTCGTTGTAGAAGGCGAAGCGCTTGCCCTTCTGGCTGCCTTCCTCGTCGCCGTCGTCGGCCTTGGGCGTGCTCTGCTTCTCACCCGTGTTCACGCAGAGCAGGATGTCGTGCGCGTTGCTGTCCGACTGGTCCACGTAGTGGCTGTCGTTGCTGGCGATGATGGGCACGTTGTACTTGGCGGCCCATTTCACCAGCACTGCGTTCACCTGGTCCTGCTCCGGGATGCCGTGGCGTTGGAGCTCCACGTAATAATCGTCGCCGAAGAGATCGAGCCACCACTTGAACTCCACTTCACCGGCGGCTTCGCCCTTCCTAAGGATGATGCGCGGCACACTGGCACCAAGGCAGCAGGTGGTGGCGATCAGTCCCTCGTGGTATTTCTCCACCAAGCCCTTGTCGATGCGCGGATACTTGCTGTAGAAGCCCTCGATGTAGCCGAGCGAGCAGAGCTTGCTGAGGTTGGTATAGCCGGTGGCGTTCTTCGCCAGCATCAACTGGTGGTAGCGCTGGTCGCGGTCCTCGCGGGTGAAGGTCTTCTTGGTGCGGTCCTCCACCACATAGAACTCGCAGCCCACGATCGGCTTCACCTTCAAGCTGCCGTCCTCGTTCTTGTGCTTGCCCGCCTCGGCCACGAACTTGAACGCACCGAACATGTTGCCGTGGTCGGTGATGGCAATGGCAGGCTGCCCATCGGCGACGGCCTTTTTGTAGAGCGCCGGAATGCTGGCGGCGCCGTCGAGCAGACTGAACTGGGTGTGGACGTGGAGGTGTGAGAACTTCATTGGAGCAGGGTCGCGAAACTACCTGCACAGCGGTGAGCGGCGTGGGGCAGTTTTCCACATTTGCGAAGCTCGGTGTTCAGTTGACGAAGACCGTGTATTTCAGGGACACGGCCGTGGTGTCTAGGTCGTATTGGAAGAAGGTGAACTTCTTTCCTTTATGTCCCTCGAATACTTCCAATGCATATCCACTGGAAGTGCGGTAGCCGATGCTGAAGGTTGTGTCCTGATGACGGTGTTCGAAGGGGGCGATCTGCTGGGAAGTAGTTATGGAATCGATGAACGGCACCCGTTCCCGGATCCTTGACGCGACGTGGAGAACATCAGTCTTCGTGAGCTTCAGGTCGTAACTCTCGTAGTAGTCCGTGAGTGTCGCATCCTCATAGTGGTTGGTCAGCGTTGCCTCTTCACTGAGCTCAATGCCGATCGAAAGCAGATCCGCCTTCACCTGGTCATGCGCGTTTTTTTTACAACCCACCAGTGCGAGAGCGGCG
>JBATMK010000076.1:0-11522 GCA_049289815.1 Flavobacteriales bacterium | reverse complement strand
TCCTGGTGCACCACAAAAGCGCTCGCGTGGACGAGGCACGCAAGCTGGTCCACCCCCCGGGCAAGGAGGTCAGCTTCAACAAGCAGCTCACACGCAACGACGGATTGCTGGTCGATGCGGTCGCGAGGAAGAACGGCCTGCGCTTCGAGGACGCCTCTGCTTCCATCGCAGCCCAAGTGGACGCCTGGCAAAGTGCGCTCAGCCGAGGCTATCGGGTGGAACTGGAGCGTATCGGTACGTTCTGGACGGATGCGGGCAAGAACCTGCGTTTCGAGCCTGACGCACGTTCCAATTTCCTCAAGGACGCGTACGGCCTTCGTGCTGTGGTGGCTGTGCCAGTGCCGAAGGCCGTGGCCCCGGCGGTGGTGATACCGGGCCCGGTGGTGCGCAAGTTGGATCCCATCCTGGAGCAAGAGCCCGTTCGGGTCCGCGATCGCCGGGCGATCCTGTGGACGGCCACGGCGGCGGCGGCGGTGCTTTTTGCGGTGGCCACCTGGTTGTTGGCTCCAAGTGGCGTTGGCAATGGAACGCAGCTGGGTGGTTGGTTGTCGTGGTTGAAGAAGGAACCAGCCGCCTACACGGTGCGCACGGCTCAACCCGCGATACCCATCGCGGAAGACGGACCAGCCTTGGAGCTACCTGCCGAAGGCACGGGTGTGCAACGTCTTGACCTGGATGGCAGCGCGGCCATATACGTGGACATGGGCCAGCCGTTGGCAGCCGTACCCGATACAACGCATGTAGCACCGGCTCCGGAAGTCGCGGTTGCCGCAACCCGGCGTTTCCATGTGATGGGTGGTTGCTTCGCGGTGCGGGCCAATGCGGACAACTACATCATCCAGTTGAAGGCCCGTGGCTTCGATGCCTCCATCATCGATGAGCACCGTGGGTTATGGCGTGTGGCCATCGGCAGCTTCGCTGATCGGGCGCTGGCCAACGAGGCGCTGGCCGCAGCGCGCAAGGAAGAAGCCCCGGAAGCCTGGTTGCTCCGGAAGTAAGATCGCAACTATTTACCGGCGCTTCGTTGGGCGTATAGATTTGCGCCCCTTCATTTCCGGCCGTGCGCACCATTGAACTCGACGTTTGCACTTTGACCTTCATCGATGAGGACATCGTGCATGCCCATTTCAAGGACGGGCATACCGTTTCGCCGGAAGAAGTGCACGCGATGTTCGAAGCCATTGCTGCCGAGCGCAACGGCCGCAAAGCCCTGCTGGCTGTGAGCGTTGGCGTGAACAGCACCTTGAGCAATGAGGCGCGCACATACGCATCCTCGCCGGAGTCGTCGAAGTACATCGCCGCCGATGCGATCGTGGTGCGCGACTTCGGCCATCAGCTCACGGCCAACGTGTTCGTCCGTTACAACAAGCCGCAGCGGCCGATCCAGCTCTTCGGCGATATGGAGAGCGCGATCACTTGGTTGGCCGAGCACAGGGACCTGGTGGCTCAGGGCTGAGGGTCACTGGGCGGCGCAGCGCCGGAGGCGCCTTCAGATCTTATTGGTGGTGCCGTTGCTCAAGCGCTTCTTGCGGTACATCAACACAGCGATGGTGAGCGCGACGCCCAGGAGCAGCGCCCCCAACAGTCCCCAGATCGTTCCGAGTTCACCCCTGAGCATCACGAGGAACACCACCACGAAAAGGAAGAGGGTCGCTCCTTCATTCCACAGGCGCAGCGCCAGGCTGCCCCATCGCAAACGGTTGCTGCGGATGCGGTCGAAGAGCCGCTGGTTCAACAGGTGGTACACGATGAGCAGCGCAACGAAGCCGAGTTTGGCCTGCATCCACGCTTCGGTGACCAGGATGGGGTTGGCCACCAGCAGCCAAAGGCCGCAGATCACCATCAGCACGATGCTCGGCCAGGTGATGCCGTACCACAAGCGCCTCTCCATGATCATGAACTGCTTGATCAGGATCGCACGGTCGGGATCGAACTTCTTCTCCGCCTCCTTGTGGTAGATGAAGAGGCGGACGATATAGAACGTGCCGGCGAAAAAGGTGACCATGAAGATCACGTGCAGCGCGGTGATCACGGCGTACCAATTCATGCGCGAAAGGTAACCGGGCCTCGCTGGCGGACCGTGCGGACCGCTGCGGGTACATTCGCCCCATGCAACCGCGCACAGCAAAAGAGAGCTATACCGAAACCACGCATCTGGTACTGCCGAACGACACCAACACACTGGGCAACCTGTTCGGTGGGCAGTTGATGAAGTGGCTCGACATCGCCTGCGCGATCAGCGCGCATCGGCACTGCAAACGGGTGGTGGTGACAGCAGCGGTGAACAACGTGAGCTTCGACCGGCCGATCAAGTTGGGCGACTTCGTCACCATCCAGACCAAGGTGAGCCGCTGCTTCAGCACGAGCATGGAAGTGTGGGCCGATGTATGGGTGGAGGACCAGCTCACCGGCAACAAGATCGCTTGCAACAGCGCCATCTACACCTTCGTTGCCGTTGACCAGGCCGGGCATCCCACCGAGGTGCCAGCGGTGATCCCGGAAGGGGAGGAAGAACAGAAGCGTTACGATGGCGCGTTGCGCCGCAGGCAGTTGCGCCTGATCCTTTCAGGCAAGATGAAGCCCGAGGACGCTACGGAATTGAAGGCGTTGTTCGAGTAGGATCACAGCACTCACAAGCTCTCGTCCAGCGAGGCCGTATCGAAGAACTCGCCGGTGGCGGTATCGATGGCGCGCAGCCCAAGGTGGCGAACGATGCCCGCCGCACAACCTGCGCTCTGTTCGCCACCGTGCACATGCACCACGATGTACCGCACCTGGTCGGCATCCTCCATTTCGAAGGCAATACTGATATCGACCCCGGGACGCCGGATGAACAACCAGCCATCCTGCCTTTCGGCGAAAGGCACGGCCTCTCTGACACGGTCGATCAATGCTTCGCGCGGCCCGATCGGTTTCAGGATGAAGTCCTGCGGCAGGTCTTTCATCGACTTCACATCGGGAAGGTCCTGTATGTAGATGTCCCAAGCCATGATCAGCCGTTCGCAAGCTGCGCAATGTGCACAGCATCCTGCTTCTCCATGCAGCGGAAATGGCCCTTCGGGCAGGTCTGGAAACCGAGCTTGGAACACGGGCGGCAATCAAGTCCCTCGACTTCCACCACATGGGCCCGCTCCGGATGCTGGGGGATGTACGGGCCCATGCCGAACTGCGGAACGGTATTGCCCCAAACACTAACGACGTTCTTCTTGAACGCCGATGCCACGTGCATGGCCCCACTATCGTGTGCGATCACACTGTTGGCCTGTTTCACCAACGACGCGCTCCCGAGCAGATCGTATTTGCCGGTAGCATCGAAGGCACGTGCACCCACTTCCGTTGCTATGCGGGCAGCGATGATGGAATCGTCCTTTCCACCCACCACCACCATGGGTCCCTTCAGCAGCCGGGCCAATTCAACCAGCTTGTGCGGCGGCAATCGCTTGGTGGCGTGACCGCCGCCAATGCACAAGGCCGTGTAGCCACTGCGGTGCATTTCCGGCAGGGAAGCAAGCGGCACCTCGCTATCATGCGGAATGAAGAGGTCAAGTCCTTGGTCATCGTTCTTCACACCGAGGTGGGCCACCGTGCTCATGTACCGGTCCACGATATGCGTGCGTGGCAAACGATCGCGCTTCAAGTTCACCAAGAGCCACTTCTCGAAGTTCAATTTCGGAAAGCTCTTCGCCTGCCCACCCAGTGCGCGCTTCACACGGGCCGTCCGCAGGTTGTGGTGCAGATCGACGACCAGATCGAAGCGCTCCGGTTTCAATTGCGGGATCACTGCGCCGAGATCATCATCGATCACATGCACCTTGCTGATGTAAGGGGAGTGCGACACGAGGTCGCGGAACGTATCCTTCGTGAGGAAATGCACTTCGGCATCCGGTACCTGCTGCTTCAAGCAACGCACAACGGGCGATGTGAGGATGATGTCGCCGATGGACGAGAAGCGGATGACGAGGATCTTCATGCGTTGAGCGCAAAGGTGCTCATTGGCATCGGGCTTCCGGCCGCGGCTACCTTCGCCACCGCATGTTCATCGATACGCACGCGCATCTGTATCACGGGCAGTTCGGGAGCGATCGTGCGGCCATGGTGCAACGGGCGCTGGATGCCGGTGTCACCCGACTTTACCTGCCCAACATCGATAGCGAAAGCGTTTCGGGCATGCATGCACTGTGCGACGCGTTCCCGGGGATATGCATCCCCATGATGGGCTTGCACCCCTGCCATGTTCCCGAAGATGCCACCGCCGAACTGGCATTGGTGGAACGACTCCTGCGTGAGCGGAAGTACGCTGCGGTCGGGGAGATCGGGATCGACCTGTACTGGGAGAAGAAGCTGCTGGTACAACAGCAGGACGCCTTCCGCCAACAGATCCGCTGGGCGAAGGAATTGAAGTTGCCGATCGTGATCCATTGCCGCGAGAGCTTCGCCGAGACCATCGCCATCGTGGAGGAAGAGAAGACCGCGGATCTGCGCGGTGTTTTCCACTGTTTCACCGGACCACCGGAACATGCGCAACGCATCCTGGCTTTGGACGGCTTCTTTCTGGGCATCGGCGGCGTGATCACGTATCCCAAGAGCGGGTTGGCACAAACGATGGCCGTGGTGGGACCCCATCGCTGTGTATTGGAAACGGACTCACCCTACCTGGCGCCTGTGCCGCACCGGGGCAAGCGCAATGAAAGCAGCTACATCCCCTTGATCGCGCAAGCGCTCGCCGCTGCGACGGGTCGCGGCATTGAGGAGATCGCACGCACGACGACACACAACGCACGAACCCTTTTCGGTTGATGGCAAAGCACCGCAAAGTTCTGTTGATCTATACCGGTGGCACCATCGGCATGATGGCCGATCCGCGCTCCGGCGAACTGCAACCCATGGACCTGGAGCACATGGAGGATCAAGTGCCGGAACTGGGACGGATCGACGTGGCACTGAGCACAGCATCGCTCGATCCGGTGCTCGATAGCAGCGATATGGGTCCGGCCGATTGGGTGCGCATCGCACAGATCATCACCAAGCACAAGGATCACGACGGCTACGTGGTGTTGCACGGCACCGACACCATGGCGTACAGCGCCAGTGGGCTCAGCTTCTTATTGGAGGGCCTGACCAAGCCAGTGGTCTTCACCGGTGCTTTGTTGCCTCTTGGTGTGTTGCGTACCGATGGCAAGGAGAACCTGTTGACGGCGATCGAGATCGCGGCAGCGCATGAGGACGGCGTGCCCATCCTGCAGGAAGTGGCCATCTACTTCGAATACAGTTTGTACCGCGGCAACCGAAGTGTGAAGACCCACGCCGAACGCTTCGAAGCCTTCCGCAGCCCCAATTGGCCGCCGCTTGCTGAGGCCGGTGTGCACATCCGCTGGAACCGCGCCGCGCTTTTGCCCGCCCGCACCGGCCCCATGGAGGTTTACGACCAGCTCGATGCGAACGTGGGTGTCATCCGCCTGTTCCCCGGCATCAGCGGGAACTGGGTGCGGCACTCGCTTTCGACACCCGGACTGAGGGGTGCGGTGCTCACCACCTTCGGCAGTGGCAATGGCCCCCAGAACGAGGACTTCATCGGTGCCTTGCACGAAGCCCGCGATCGCGGTATCGTGCTGGTGAACGCCACACAGTGTTTCGGTGGAAGGGTGGAGCAGGGCCGATATCAGACCAGCCGTGCGTTCAACGACCTGGGCGTGGTGCCAGCAGGTGATATGACGGTTGAAGCCGCAGTGACCAAGCTGATGTTCCTCTTTGGGCAAGGCCTCACGCCCGAGCAGATGGCCCTGCAATTCCCACGGGCGATCTGCGGGGAGGTGAGCTGAGGTCGTTGGCTATCGCCATTGGTTAGTTTCGCCGCCCATTTTGGAGAGATGGCCGAGTGGTTTAAGGCGCACGCCTGGAAAGCGTGTTTACCTGAAAGGGTAACGAGGGTTCGAATCCCTCTCTCTCCGCCAACCGGCCCCGACTTGTCGGGGCTTTTTGTTCCTGGTAGCGGGCGAGCTTGCTCGCAAAAGCGAACGGGAACAAAAAGCCCTGCATGCGAAGCGTGCGGACAGTTGTTGCCACCCCCTCAGGGATGGCCGTTCAGACGGCAATCCCTCTCTCCGCCGATCCAACGGGCTTGGTGGGCTGATCCGTCCACCGTCGCCAGGTCGTAGCCCCCTACTTTCGCGGCATGCCACGCATCGGTCCGCTCACATTGCCCGAATTCCCGCTGCTACTGGCGCCGATGGAGGATGTCAGCGACCCGCCGTTCCGCGCGTTGTGCAAACGCCATGGCGCGGATCTGATGTACACCGAGTTCATCAGCAGCGAAGGGCTCATCCGCAAAGCGGCCAAGGGCATGAAGAAGCTGGACATCTTCCCCGAGGAAAGGCCCATCGGCATCCAGCTGTTCGGCGGAAGCGAGGATGCGATGGAGGAAGCTGCCCGCATCGCTGAAGCGGTGCAACCGGACCTCATCGACATCAACTATGGTTGCCCGGTGCACAAGGTGGTGAGCAAGGGTGCGGGCGCTTGTCTGTTGCTGGACGTCGACAAGATGGTGCGGCTTACGGAGAAGGTGGTGAAGGCGGTGAAGCTGCCGGTGACCGTGAAGACGCGCTTGGGCTGGGACGATCGCACCAAGAACATCGTGGAGGTCGCGGAGCGGTTGCAGGATGTCGGCATCCAGGCCTTGAGCATTCATGGCCGCACACGTGCACAGCTCTACAAGGGGCCTGCGGATTGGACCTTGATCGCCGAGGTGAAGAACAATCCACGTATGCGCATCCCCATCTTCGGCAACGGCGACATCGACAGCCCCGAGAAGGCCAGGGAATACCGTGAACGATACGGTGTCGACGGCCTGATGATCGGCCGCGCCAGCATCGGGCATCCATGGATCTTCAACGAGATCAAGCACTACTTCAGGACCGGTGAACACCTGGCGCCACCCACACTGAACGATCGGGTGGATGCCGCGCAGGAGCACCTGCAACGGAGCATCGCCTGGAAGGGCAACTACGAGGGCATCGTGGAGATGCGCCGTCACTACAGCAATTACTTCAAGGGCCTGCCCGACTTCAAGCCCATGCGCCTGAAGCTATGCACCACCAACGATGCCGCATCGCTCTACGCACTGCTGGACGAGGTGCGTGCGGGGTATGAACTGGCAGCGTGAAGTAGAACAGTCGTGAGTAATGAGTCGTGGGTCCGCATCCGGCAGACTCACGACTCAGGAATCCCCTCTCACAAGAAATCTCCTGCTCAATCCCCGCAAGGGAACACGCGATGCGATGAAGCCGATGACCAGCATGGTGATCGTTATGAGCAGCACGTCCTTGGCGATCACCTTGATGGGATAGAATTCGACCACACTGTCCTGCATGGCGAGCAAGCCGTATTCCTGTTGCACCCAGCAAAGCAGCAGGCCGAGGACCAGTCCTGAGACCGTGCCCACGATGGTGATGAGCATTCCTTCCAGGAAGAACACCGTGCGGATGGTGGCGGGGGCGGCGCCCAAGCTGGTGAGCGTGCCCATGTCCTTCTGCTTCTCGATCATCAGCATGGTGATGCTGGCGATGAGGTTGAACGCACCGATGAGCGCGATGAAACAGAGTACGGTGAACGTGACCCACTTCTCGGTTTCGTTCGTGCGGTACATCAGCTCGTTCTTCTGGTAGCGCGTCTTCACGGTGAAGCCGTTGCCCACATGCTCGCGAACGAGGTCGGCGACGGCATCGGCATCCGCACCCGGCTTCAGTTTCATTTCCAAGGCGCTCACCTCGCCCTCATAGTGCAACAGCGAATCAGCCAATGCCATCGGCACCACGGCATACTTGGTATCGAAGGCAAGATTGATCGTGAACGCACCGCCCATGGCCACGGACTTGTTCTCGAAGGCACCCTGCTTGTGCTTGCTCAGTTTGCGCCCTCGTACGGGTGCGCTGATCTCCAGCGGCTGGAAAACGCCGTCCTTCAACGGCACGTCCAGGTCGGTGCGCAGCCCGATACCCAGCAGGGCATAGTCCCCGTCGGGGCCACGCAAGGCCGTATCACCGGCGTAGACGTATTGCGCCATGTTGCTCATGGCCAGGTATTGTGGCTCCACCCCCTTGAGCGTGGCCACGGCCTGGCGATCGCCGCAGCGGAGCAGCACGTTCTCTTCGATCGTCCAGCTCATCGCACCCACGTCGGGGAGCGCTTTCAGTGCCGCGGCATCCAGGCTGTCGCGCGCAAAGGTCTTGCCCTGTTCCGGTGTGATGGTGATGTCCTGATCGAACGGGCTGTAGATGGTATCCACCAAGGCCGAGATACCGTTCGTTGCGCTGAGCACCACCACCATGGCCGCGGTAACCACGGCCAGCACCAGGATGCTGATGGCCGTGATGATGTTGATCGCGTTGTGGCTCTTCTTCGCAAAGAGGTACCGGCGGGCGAAGAGGAGGGAGAGGTTCATGTGGCCATGGGGTCATGTGGCCATGTGCCCATGGAGCAAAGTTCGCTTATGGCTTGAGGGCCCCATGACCCCATCCCGAAAGCCACATGGTCACATGAGCACATGGCCACATGTCTTCATTTCCACGCCTTCACGATCAACCCGGTGCCGGTGCCGTGCTCCATGGACACATCCAGCCAGTTGAGCAGATAGGCGAACGGGTAAGTGAGCACGTAGTAGAACGGCAGTATGATGAAGAACAGCTTGCTGGTGTTGAGCATCAGCAGTGGCCACTTCATGCTCAGGCGCCAGCTGATCTTGCCGGGTGTGCCATAACTGTACTTGGCTTCCACTTTGCTGAAACCGTTGCGCAGGCATTTCGCCTTCAGGTCTTCGATGTTGTAGCCGTCGCGCACGTGCTCTTCGATGAACGAACCTTCGCCCTCGTCGTGCACATCGCTGCCGCCCTGATCGCTCGGCGTGCTGATGATGAGCATACCGCCGGGCTTCAACGAATTGCTGTAGCAGCGCAAAGCCGCTTCGTCCTCCAAAATATGCTCCATCACATCCACGCAGATCACTAATCGGTACGCGTCGGGCATCACGTACTTCGTCACATCGCCCACGGCGAACTTCACCTGAGGCCGGCCGATGGCCTTGAAGAATGTGTTGCAATCCGCCACTTGCTCCTCCTTCACATCGAGCGCAAGGATGTTGACCATCGGCAGCCGCGAACTGAGCCAGTAGCTGTATTGGCCGTAGCCGGCCCCCGCATCGTAGATGATGAGGTCATGGTTCGACGGGCTCACCATGACAGCGGCTTTCCATTTCCTCAGTTCCTTATGCACATGCCACGCCCGCAGGAGCAACAGGTCCAGCAGGCCGTAGAACACTTTCCGTAGAAAAGGCGAACGGTTGAAGACGTTGCCGAGGCTGCGCTTAACGGGATCGTATTGCATTGCAAAGCTTCAAGGCCCAAGCTTCAAGCGACAAGCTTCAAGGCGGGACCGGGTTCAGGGATCGATCGTTCAGAATTCATTGATGCTTGAAGCTTGGGCCTTGGATCTTGAAGCTTCATCCCTTCTTCAGCAACGCATTGATCTCTTCAGCCCGGTCAAGCGAATCATCCAGATAGAACAAGAGCTCCGGTACCACGCGCATCTGCTTGCCCACGCGATTGCCGAGTTTGCCACGCAACTGGTGGGCGTGCTCTTTGATGGTCTCCAGCGCCTTCACCCGGTCCTTGGGGGGGAACAGGCTCACGTACACCTTGGCCACACCGAGATCCGGGCTTACACGCACCACGGTTACGGTGATCATGCCACCCGGGAAGAGTGCGCGGCTCTCCTGCTGTATCACCTCCGCCATCTCGCGCAGGATGAGGCTGTTCACCTTGTTCTGTCTGACACTGTCCATAGGGCCGCGAAAGTAGGCGGCGCTCGCTCCTGCCGGTAACTTCGCCCACCGCCCGCAATGCGCAACTTCTTCCGGATCCTCCGCTTCGGCGCGCCGTACCGGTATTACGCCTTCCTCAACGCCATCTTCAACCTGCTGGGCACGGTCTTCCACTTGGCTTCGCTGCTGCTTTTCATTCCTTTTCTCCGATTGCTGCTCGGACAAGTCCAACCCGTGCATGAGCGCCCTACCGAAATGTGGACGCGTGAAGGACTGGAGGGCAGCTTCAACTGGGGACTTACGCAGTTGATCGAGGATCGCGGGCAGATGGGGGCCTTGCTCGTGATCAGCATCGCCGTTGTGGCGCTCTTCCTGTGCAAGAACATCTTCCGCTACCTGGCGATCGTGGCCATCTGCAACTTCCGCAATTACATCGTCCGCGATATCCGATCGCGCATCTACGACAAGCTGCTGGAACTGCCCCTGCGTTACCACACCAACGAGCGCAAGGGCGATATGCTCTCGCTCATTACCAACGATATGCAGGTGGTGGAGTACTCGGTGATGTACTACATCGAAATGATCTTCCGCGAGCCCATTGCTGTGCTGCTGTTCATCGGAACCATGCTCACGCTCTCCCCGCAGCTCACCATCATATCGCTGGTGCTGCTCCCGATCAGCGGATTGCTCATTGCGCGCGTGAGCAAGAGCCTGCGTCGGAAGAGCGCGCGTGTGCAGGCGAAGAGCGCCGACCTGTTGGCGCGCGTGGAGGAAACGTTATCCGGTATCCGCGTGGTCAAGGCATTCAATGGTGAAGCCGATATGCGCCGCAGGTTCGAGCGCGAGAACGATCTGCTCACGCGTGGCAGCATTGCCATGCTCAACCGCCAGGATATCGCATCGCCGTTGAGCGAGACCTTGGGTGCTGCGGTGATGGCGGCGATCGCGTACATCGGCGGCTCTTATGTATTGGGTGAAACGCCCTCGCTCACCGGTGACAGTTTCCTCGGCTTCATCATCATCTTCTCCCAGTTGCTTGCGCCGATCAAGGGCTTTTCGCAGGGCTGGAGCGGTATCACGCGTGGTGCGGCCAGCGGCCAGCGCATCTTCGACCTGCTCGCTGTTGAGAACACGGTGCGGGAGAAACCCGACGCCAAGCCGATCAACGGGTTCAACGATCGTATCGAGTACCGTTCGGTAACGTTCGCATACGAGGGCGCGACCAGAAGTTCACCGGAAGGGCGGACCGCTGTACTGCGGGATATCAACCTCGTTGTTCCGAAAGGCAAAAGCGTGGCGCTGGTGGGCACCAGTGGTGGCGGCAAGACAACGATGGCCAACCTCCTGCCGCGCTTCTTTGATGTCACGGACGGTGCGTTGCTGATCGACGGTCACGATGTCCGCGACCTGCGCATCGCGGATCTGCGCTCGCTCATGGGCATCGTAACGCAGGACAGCATCCTGTTCAACGACACCGTGGCGAACAACATCGCATTCGGTGCGCCGGGGACAGGTCAAGCCGATATCGAGCGGGCTGCCCGCATCGCCAATGCGCACGAGTTCATCCTGAAGCTGGAGAACGGTTACCAGACCAACATCGGCGACGGCGGTAACCGCCTGAGCGGCGGCCAGAAGCAGCGCTTGAGCATTGCACGTGCCGTGCTGAAGAACCCTCCGATCCTTATCCTGGATGAGGCTACAAGCGCCCTCG
>JBATMK010000075.1:0-4235 GCA_049289815.1 Flavobacteriales bacterium | reverse complement strand
TTCGGGACCAAACACCCCTCCGAATGAAAGCGATCAAGACCATCCTCATCATCGTGGTAGCCCTTCTTGCCATCTGTGGTATCATGTACGCCATGGGCGACTCCACCTTTCGTGTGGAGCGGTCGGTAACGATCAAGGCACCCGTTGAGACCGTATATGCACATGTGAGCACGTTAGCGGCGATGGACAAGTGGAGCCCATGGAACGAGTACGACCCGAACATGAAGAAATCGATGGAAGGTACCGATGGCGCCATCGGAGCAAAGGCCAAGTGGGAGGGCAACAGCGATGTTGGCACCGGCTCGCAAGAGATCGTTGCGCTTGATCCGAACAAGAAGGTGAGCCTTCAATTGAACTTCATGGAACCCATGGAGAGCACGAGCAATGTGGATCTTGAACTGACCACCATGGGCGACAGCACCAAGGTGACCTGGGCCATGCACGGCAACAACGAAGGCATTGGCCGTGTCATGAGCATGTTCTTCAACATGGACAAGATGATCGGCCCTGATTTCGAGAAGGGCCTGGGGTATTTGAAAAAGCAGGCGGAGGAAAGCGCAGCCGCTATGGCCAAGGCTCCCGCCAAGATCGAAGTCAGCAGCGGGGACCGGCCCGCGGCGATGTACGTAGGGATCAAGAGCGACCCCAAGCTTCCGATCGCCGATCTAGAGGCGTTCTATATGACCAACTCGCCAAAACTCTTCGAAGCCTTGGGGAAAGCCGGTGTTAAGCCCGCAGGCCCGATGTGCGGCTTATACTATGACTGGGATATGGAGCATAATACAACCTCACTCATGATCTGTGTTCCTGTTACTGAGAAAGTGAAGGTGCCCGGCTTGGTAAACGATGAGATCGCTGCTGGGAAGGCCTATTGGACCACCATGCTCGGCGGGTATTCCGGCTCTTATGCCGCCCATACCGCTGTTGACGAGAAATTGACCGCTGAAGGGATGGAGATCTCCGGAGCAGTGCTGGAAGAATATGTGGTCGGCCAGGGCACGGAAACGGATTCCACCAAGTTCGTCACCAACATCATTTACATGGCAAAGCCCAAGGGATAAGTGGCGTATTGAAGATCCCGAAGAACCCGGCGCGAGTGCCGGGTTTTTCGTTCCCGGTCATCGATCCGGTAGCTCAGCCTGATCGGGGATCGTCAACTTCGCAGCATGTCTTTAGGCATCAGCGCGTGTCCGTTCCATCTGCTGTTCAAACATCCGTTCGGAACAGCACACGGTGTTCGATCAGGAACCGATAGCGTCTTCGTCCGGTTGGAGCAGGATGGTGTCTTCGGTCATGGGGAAGCCACCATGCCGCCATACGTTCCGGAAGACCAAGGTTCGGTGCTTGCTGTGCTCGCGTCCCTTGATCTCACGGGCATCGATCTACCGAGCGACTTGGGGATCCTCCTCGCCAGAAGCATGCATTTGGTGGGTTCCGCACCATGTGCGCGAGCGGCGTTGACCACGGCAGCGTTCGATCTCGCCGGCAAACTCCTGAACCGACCGACTTGGCAGATGCTGGAGGTTCCCGAACCCGTCGGCGCTCGGATGATGTTCACACTTGGCCTTTGCGCATTTGACCACATACCGACGCGAATATCCGAACTGCCCGAGTGTGATGTACTGAAAGTCAAGCTCGACGGCAGCTTGGACATTGAGCGAACGGCTATCATCAAAGGCCACTGGTCCAAGGCTTTATTCTTGGACGTTAACCAAGGCTGGCGAACCGAGCAACAAGCGAATGTCGTGTTGGATGCCATCCAAGGGATACAAGTAGCTGGAATTGAGCAACCTTATCCGAAGGATGATCTAGAGACGAACCGTCTGCTTCAGCGTTGGGGTCGTGCAACCGTGTTCGCCGATGAATCCGTGCAGGGGCTTCCGGATGTCCGGGACCGAGGTCAAGGATTCGGAGGCGTGAACATCAAATTGATGAAATGTGGCGGCTTGGATCAAGCCAAGGCCATGGCCGAAATAGCCAGGGCCAATGGCCAACAGGTGCTGCTCGGAAGCATGAGTGAAAGTTCCCTTGGCTGCACCGCTGCAGCGCACTTATCCGGCACAGCTGACCTCTTGGATCTGGATGGGCCTTGGCTTATCGTGAACGATCCGTTCAAGGGGATCGGCACCCGAAAGGGCCGTTTGACATTGCCCGAAGGACCCGGCCTTGGAGTTGACCAAACGGCTCAGCTGGACTTTAGCTCAATCTGCGCATAATTCATATTATGTTAATCTGTATTGCGCTTAGATCCAGCACAGCAACCTCCTTCTTCCGGCAATGCCGACCTGTCCGAAATGAAAACAGCCCCGACTTGTCGGGGCTGTTCCTCTCACTCCGTTCGACCTTCGTTCAGTTGCCGAGTTTGGCCTTCATCTCGTCGTACTTGGCCGTATTCCCAGCCCTGGCATAAAGACGCTTCAACTGCTCCATCGTCGGGCGATCATCCGCACGGAGTTCGTAGGCCTTTTCGAAGTATGGGATGGCCTTGAAGTAGACCTCGTCGGCAGCCTTCTTGGCCTTCTCGTATTCCACATCGCTCTTGATGTCCTTGATCTTCTCGTACTGCATGGCCGCGCGGTTGTTGTACAGCACCCCAACGTTGAAGTACGCGTCGAAGTTGGCGGGGTTCAGTTCGATGCTCTTTTGGTAATCGGCCTCGGCCATGTCGATGTACTTTTTCCAGTCGGCCTCACTCGGGGCAGCGGTACCTTCCTTGGGGTTCGCCAGCTCATCGTAAATACTGCCACGCAGTGAGTACAGGATCGGGTCCTTCGGATCCGTGGCGATGGCGTTGTTCACGCTCGTGAGAGCTTCTTCCACCGGGCGCTTGGCTTCCAGCTTGAAGAACACTTCGTCTTTCACCAGTTCCTTGCTACCGGGGAACTTGGTGATCCCAGCTGCCACCGTTGCGATGGCCCCGTCCAGATCACCTTGCTTCTTCTGCACCGTGGCCTTGTACCGATACACGTCCTCCTTCGGGTAACCCAGCTGTATGCACTCATCGTAGCGTTTCACCGCCATCTCCAGGTCGCCCTTGGTGTCGTAGGCGAGCGCGCTGTTGAAAACTGCGTCCACATCGTTCTGGCCGAAGGTCTTGGCGATCTTTTCCGCTTGGCCGTACAGCGCAATGGCCTTGTCGTAGTCCTTCGCCTCGAAGGCTTCATTACCAGCGTTCAGGCTGGCACCTTGCAAGGCTCCGAGGTTGGTGACGATCTCGGTCTTGTAGCTGCCCTTGCTGTCCAGTTCGTTCGCCTTCAGGTAGCTCTCGATCGCCTTTTGCATGGCATCGGGGAACTGCGATCTCAACGCGGCGTGCTGTGGATCAAGCGCTATCAACCGGTAGATATCCCCGCGGTAACGCCAGGTCTTCTCCTTGCCGGCTGTGCCCTCGTTGCTGATGGCGGGCTCAATGAATTCAGCGGCTTTGGCCAGGTCGCCGTCCTGCAGGTAGTTGTATGCGCTCACGACATTGGCGTTCTGCGCGCCGGCCACCAAGGTGCCGGAGGCCAGCAGGATGCTCAGGGTCTTCTTCATGATCACGTGTGGTCTGGTTGTCATTCTTCGGTAGGCGCGGTTGCAACATCGGTGCCAGCATCCTCGCCAGCCTCACCACTTTCCTGGCCCGCTTCACCCGTCACTCCCTCAACATTGGGCGCCACATCATCCTCGTGCAATTCGCTGTCCACCTTGGCAACAGCGGCGATCCGGTCTTTATCCCGCAGTTCGATCAAGCGCACACCCTGTGTGGCGCGACCGAGCACCCGCATTTCGCTCAGGTTCATGCGGATGGTGATACCGCTCCGGTTTATGATCATCAAGTGGTCATCCTCCTTCACATCCTTGATGGCGATCAGCTTGCCGGTCTTATCGGTGATCTGGAGCGTCTTCACCCCCTTGCCACCACGGTTGATGATGCGGTAATCGTCAACCGGGCTCCGTTTGCCGTAGCCTTTATCGCTGACGACCAACACCTGGCGCGTTGCCGTTTCGTCCTTGTCGATGGTGATCATGCCTACCACCTCGTTCTTGGCCCCGTCCAGGTTCATGCCCCGCACCCCACTGGCACCGCGGCCCATAGGGCGAACGCGGCTTTCCTCGAAGTGGATGGCCTTGCCATCGCGGCTGGCCATGATGATGTGGCAATTGCCGTTGGTCAACCGTGCTTCAAGCAGTTCATCGCCTTCGCGGATGCCCACTGCGATAATGCCGTTGGCGCGCGGGCGGCTATAAGCTTC
>JBATMK010000074.1:0-18114 GCA_049289815.1 Flavobacteriales bacterium | reverse complement strand
GGGTTGGGCGATGAAGGATCGGAAACTCCGTTGGTCGGTGTCCAGGTATAGGTGATGTCGCCAGCATCCACGCCGCCGCAGAACACCAAACGCGTGTTGGGCCGGTCGGCACTGGTGTTGATGAAGATCGGATCCTGTGCGCAGATCAACGGATTGGCATCCTGGTTCAACCAGTGCACCGAGGTGAAGGCGGTGGTTGAATAGAACGTCGGTGAGTTCTGCGTGTAGGTGGGCAGGTGCGGATCGTTGTTGAAGCAGATCTCGACCACCAGGTTGCTCACCCCGTCCCAGTTGAACGCAACAGGGAACTGGAACATGTTCCAACCGGTGGTGATGTTCAACGTATCGTCATAGAACACATCGGTCAGCCCGGTGAGCCAGTTCACATTGTCCAATTCTTCCTGCGTTGTGCAACCGATCTTCACGGTCCACTCGAAGTACACAGCGGTCCCGAGCACTTGATCGATATTGAAGCCGAGTTCACTGATCTTGCCACCGCTGAAACCCATGGCGATCAACTCACTCGCGCGATAGAGCATCTGGTGACGGGCGCCTTCGTAGAAGTGGCCGAAAGGAGCAGGATACTGGAAGCCGCTTCCGTAGGTGAGTGAATCGGTAGCGATATCGCTTGTGCTCAACGGGCCGCAGCATGGACCGTCGTACAGCCCGCAGAAACTCGGGAAAGAGCAATCCAGGTTCAAGTTGAAGGTGGTGCTCTCCCCTTGGCACATCAGGGAATCGGCCTGCGATACGGAGAACAGGGGCACATAACCAGGTGTCACCACAACGGAGAGGCTTGTATCCAAATGCACGCAACCATCGGGGCTGGTGATCTCCAGTTCATAGGTATATGTCCCCGGGTTGCCATAAATGCCCGTCGGATTGGGGATCGTTGTGCTGGTAAGCCCGGTTCCAGGGGTCCACTCGTAGGTGTAGCCGGGCACGTTCGGGTTCACCGCCACGCCAAAACTCACTTGCTCCCCAAGACAGATCAGCGTGTCGCTCTGTGTGGCACCGAAGGTGAAGTCCGGCACCACGAAAACAGTTACAGTATCACTGTTGATGCACGAACCGGTGAGGTCGCTCTGAACGATGTAGGTGGTGGTCACACTGGGATCGGCGATCGGGTTCTCGCACGGGTTGCAACTGAAATTGACACCCAATTGGATGGGGTCGCCGCTCATCACGCTCCATGTGAATGTGAGCCCGCCATCCGCTTCCAACTGCGCTACTTGCTGGCCGCAGATGGTCTGGTCGGGTCCCGCATTGGTACGGGTGAGGACGAGCACATTGTACACATAGGTCTGGAACGCATTCACCGGGCAGGCATCATCCGAAGCGCTGATGATGAAAGAATGATACCCGCTTGACCCGGCAGGGGCGGTCCAACAGATGGTACCGCTCACCGGGTTGGTACCCGTATAGCTGAAGGTTGAACCCGGCAATACGATGGCCGCGTTGGTCACCAGCCCAAGGGTGTCGATGATGTCGGGATCCGTGATCACGAAATCGAAACAGAACTGATCGGTCTCGCACATCTCGATCGCGTACGGTCCAACTTGCGTCGCAGTCCCGGTGAAATTGGCGATCGTCCCTGTGGTGGGGTCCGGGGCTTGGTTGGAACAAGGGATCACCACGAACTGGATGTCCCGCATCACGGTACCGATCACGTTGCCGTCCTCATCGTACTCGGTGACCATTACCGTTACCACGAAATTGCCCTGCTGCGTGGGGGTGAAGGTCATGAGGCCGCTGAAGGGGTCGATGGTGATGCCGGGTATGGGTTGCAGTTGATCATAGCCGGTTTGGTAAACCACCGGATTGCCCAGATCGTCGATCGCCGAAATGAACTCATAGCTCAACGAATCACCGTTCTGGTCGCTCACGCCGAAACTGTAGAGCACCTGTTGGTTCAAACACACATACGGGATAGGCTGATTGTTGAACACGGGCGAATCATCGCAGGGGAAATCGGCGTTGTTCAGGGTACCCTGTATTTGCGTGCCGATCAGATCAGGGTTCACGATATTGAGCACAGCCGCGTTGCGGCAGCAGCTGCTCCAGCTCATGGTCCAGAAATCGCACGGAGGCAATGTGACGATGCCGGTGAAGGACCATTGTTCAATGCCGGGCAACGAACCGCCGTTGCAGGTACTGTTCACGATCTCCTCCGGACAGAGCTGGGAGACTTCCGTGATGCTCACCTGGTTCACGGTGAGGTCCACCGAACCGCACGGTGAATTGAACGATACAAGGTCCGTTGTGCCAAGGGTGATCCCGAAGCAATCGCGGAACAGGTTGAGGGTGATCTCGTACTGGTTGTTCCCGAGGCACTCCCACAGGATCTCACCACCTACTATGTGCGATGCGGAGGCATGCTGGGCGCCGAGGGTCCCGGCCAGGAACAAGGTCGTCAGGGTACGCTTCATCATGGGTTTTGCGAATGGCGGTCGAAGTTAGTTTTCTGCCCGACAACAGATCCCCGGCAATATGCGTTGAGCGTACACCCGCTCATCTTCGCCTGATCCAAAAAGGATACTGTTCGCGGGCATGACGGTGGCACTTTCAGCTTGGTTGTCCGGGAGCCGCAAATGGTTGGTGGGCAGCGTTCCAGCCCTTCTGCTATTGCTCGCTTGGGCGCGCTGGTGGCCTATGGACCCGTTGTTCCGGGCGCCCTGTAGCACGGTGTTGTTGGACCGGAACGGGGGCCTGCTTTCCGCAACCGTGGCCGAGGACGGTCAATGGCGCTTTCCACCCCCGGACAGCCTCCCTCCACGGTTCGTCACCTGCCTGCTACAGTTCGAGGACCGGCACTTCTTCGAGCATCGGGGGGTGCATGTGCCTTCACTTCTGCGGGCTGCGGGCCAGAACGCCAAGGCCGATCATGTGGTCAGCGGGGGCAGCACCCTCACCATGCAGGTAGCACGCCTGAGTTTGAAAGGGCCCGAACGCAGCTATGCACAGAAATGCAAGGAAGTATTGCTGGCCCTGCGTCTGGAAATGCGCCATCCGAAAATGGAGATCCTCAAGCTGTTCGCGGCCAACGCCCCGTTCGGGGGCAATGTGGTGGGTCTCGACGCCGCAGCATGGCGCTGGTTCGGCCAACCAGCGCATGACCTTGGTTGGGCACAGTGTGCAACATTGGCTGTCCTGCCCAATGCACCCTCTTCCATCTATCCCGGGAAGGGCCACGCAGCATTGAAGGAGAAAAGGGACCGGCTCTTGGACCGCTTGCTGGTGATCGGCCTGCTCGATAGCCTCGATTGGCGTCTGGCCAAGGCGGAACCGTTGCCGGGCAAGGCACAACCACTGCCCCTGTTGGCCCCACACCTGATGGGCACGCTGGCGAACACCTCCCTGTCGGGTCACAGCATCAGGACAACGATAGATGCCGAACTGCAGCAACGCGCTACCGAGGCTGTGGCGCAATATGCTTCGGCCCTCGAAGCGAATGAACTCCACAATGCAGCGATGCTCATTATGGAAGTTCCCACCGGAAAAGTGCGGGCCTATGTGGGGAACAACCCGGTTGCCGGATCGGCACATGCAGGCGCGGTGGACATCATCCGCAAGCCAAGGAGCACGGGCAGCCTGTTGAAACCATTCCTCTATGCCGACATGCTCCAATGCGGTGAACTGCTGCCCGATATGATCGTGGCCGATATACCCACGCATTTTTCAGGCTTTACGCCACGCAACACCGACGGGAATTTCAGCGGCGCGGTACCTGCTTCGCGCGCCTTGGCCCGATCCCTCAACGTGCCCGCCGTACGTGCACTACGTAAACATGGTGTGGCCCGCACGCTGCGAACGCTGAATGCCATGGGCTTGGGTTCCTTGAACCGGGGTGCGGATCACTATGGACTATCGCTGGTTCTTGGCGGGGGCGAATGCAGCTTGTGGGAGATGGCCGGTGCTTACGCCAGCATGGCGCGTATCGTGAACGCCTTCGGCAGGACCGTGATCCAAGGTGCCGCAGACCTTGTGCATCCGCCGGTGGTCTTGGAACAACACTTGGGACCGCCGCCCAGGAACGTGGAAGATCAGGTTCCAGCACTGAGCGCATCAGCCATCTACTTCACGTTGGAAGCGCTACGCTCGGTGAACCGGCCCGAGAACCAAAGTGGTTGGAAGACCTTCAGCGGTGGCCAACCTATTGCTTGGAAAACCGGCACCAGCTACGGGCACCGCGACGCTTGGGCCATCGGTGTGACCGACCGCTGGTGTGTAGCCGTGTGGACCGGCAACGCCAGTGGGGAAGGGCGACCCGGGAACACCGGCACGTTGGCCGCGGCACCATTGCTGTTCAGCATGTTCGGCCTGTTGCCCGCAAGCGGATCTTCCGAGCCTCCGTATGATGAAATGGTCCGGACGCTGGTGTGCAGCAGAAGCGGGCATCGCGCGGGCATGTACTGCGAACCGGTTGATTCAGCCTGGATACCGGCCGTCGGGATGCGCACCCCGCCCTGCCCCTATCACCAACGCATCACCGTGGACGCCACCGGGCATTTCCGCACAACCGGATCCACCGGCGTAGGTATAAGCTGGTTCGTGCTTCCGCCAGCCATGGAACATTACACCGCTCCCATCGACCCGCTCTATCTGCCGCTACCCCCATGGGCTGATGGTTCGGCCGGTAATTCCGGTGAAACACCGTTCGAACTCATTTACCCCGAACCTGGAACACGCCTCTTGATACCCTTGGAACTGGATGGAAGTCCGGGCAACGCCGTCTTCGAGGCGGCCCACCGCCAGTTGGCCGCAACGCTGTATTGGCACCTCGATGACCAATACCTGGGATCCACCGTGGGTGATCATCGCATGGCCATGAGCCCGGCGGAGGGAGAGCACAGGATAACTTTGACCGATGCTTCCGGTGCCACGGTGCGAACACAATTCTCCGTTGTGGCAGGCAAGCGCGATCGCCAACCATGAGGTCTATCATCTTCCTTTTTGTTCCGTTGTTGTGCGCTGCACAGGTAACGGCCCAACCCGATTCACTCTACATCAACTCCGGCGATACGGTTTACGCCTACGGCGTTACATATGCCCCGGAGCGATCGGCGGAACTGTATACCAGGGTCGGCAAATTCACCCACGACACCGCCCAGGTGGCGGTTGAAATACGCTACCAGAAAGGCAAACCCTGCGGGGTGTACAAAGCCTTCTACCCCGACGGCAAGCCATTGATCTTCGCGGTGTACGGCTGGGGCTACCTGCACGGCGATTGGAGCGAGTACGACGAATTCGGGCGCATCGCCATCAAGGGCCAGTACCGCAATGGTTTGCGCGAGGGAATCTGGGCTTTCCGGACGCAGGGTATCGTCGGCCGCTACAAGGAAGGCAAGAAGAACGGCAAGTGGAAGTATTACCGCAATGGAAGGATCTTCCGGATAGAGAAATACCGCGATGATCAGTTGCTTCCTGGCAACGCGTACACCTTCCCGATCCGCTGAACCGGTTAACGGTACTTAACGGCGCTCGGCAACCTTAACCCCGCACTGCCCGTTACTTTCGATGAATCCACGATCCATCCCGCATGCTCCGATCCATCTTTCTGATCTCCTGCTGTGCTCCTCTGTTGGTCCAAGCACAGACCGCCGACCCATCCAGCGCGGGTAAGCTCGAGGCGCTGCTTTACCACATCAGTGCGCGCTATGTGGATTCTGTTGACCAGGACGCGTTGGTGGACAAGGCTATCGTGGCCATGCTCGAGGAACTCGATCCGCACTCCATTTACATTCCCAAGGAGGAACTGGAACAGACCAATGAACCACTGAAGGGCAACTTCGAAGGGGTCGGCATCCAATTCAACATCGTGCGCGATACCATCTATGTGGTGGACGCCATCGCCGGCGGGCCCAGCGAGCGGCTTGGCATCCGGGCGGGTGATCGCATCGTATCCATCGACAAGGAGAAGGTGGCCGGCATCGGTATCAAGAACAGCGACGTCATGGACCGGTTGCGTGGGAAGAAGGGCACCAAGGTGGATGTGACCATCATGCGCCAAGGCGAGAAGGATCCGCTGGATTTCTCCATCATGCGTGACAAGATCCCCATCTTCAGTATAGAAGCAAGCTATATGGCCACCCCGACCACGGGTTATGTGAAGGTGAGCCGCTTCAGCGCTACGACCATGAAAGAGCTGCGCGAGAAGATGGCCGAACTGCGCACGGCCGGCATGCAGGACCTCATCCTGGACCTCCAAGGCAACGGTGGCGGGTACTTGCGCACGGCAACGGACATGGCCGACGAATTCCTGGGCGATCGCAAATTGATCGTGTACCAGGAAGGACGTACCACACCTCGGGAGGACAATTACGCCACCAACGAAGGAGCCTTCGAGAAAGGTCGTTTGGTGTTGCTCGTGGATGAAAGCTCCGCCAGCGCCAGTGAGATCGTGGCCGGCGCCATACAGGATTGGGACCGCGGGCTGGTGGTGGGCCGGCGCACGTTCGGCAAGGGCTTGGTGCAACGTCCGGTGATGCTGCCTGACGGCAGTGCCGTGCGACTTACGGTAAGCCGCTACTACACACCCAGCGGGCGGTGCATACAAAAGCCTTATGACAAAGGGCTGGAGGCCTATCGCGAAGAGCGCTCGGGCCGGCTGCAAAGAGGCGAGTTGACCAGCGCTGATAGCGTGCACAATGCCGATACCCTGAAGTACTTCACCATGAACAAGCGCGTGGTATATGGCGGTGGGGGCATCATGCCGGATGTTTTCGTTCCGCTCGACACCTCCCAGAGCAGCGCCTACCTCGGACAGCTGGTGCGCAAGGGGATCCTCAACACCGTAGCGCTGGACCACGTGGACAAACACCGCAACGACCTTCTTCAACAGTTCCCGACCGTGGCACAGTTCGCCGATGGGTTCCGGGTGGATGAGGCCTTGGCCGAGCAACTTTTCCAAGCAGCCGAGAAAGAAGGCATTGCCCGCGATCCCGTTGGTTTCGACCAGAGCAAGGTGCTCATCGATCTGCGGCTGAAGGCCCTTATCGCACGTGACCTATGGGACTCCAGTGCCTATTGGGAAACCATCAACCCCGCCAACCCCGTGGACCGCAGTTTCCAGAGAGCGATCGAAGTGCTCAACGACGACACCTTCCAACGCCTAGGTATGGCTGCACATTGAACCTGCGACCCACCTGTTAAGGCCCGGTTAACGGCCGAACCATGCGATCGCACCCATCTATATTCGCCGCCCCAAATGGAACAACACAACAACCAAGACCAAGCACCGATGAAAGAGACCATCAAGATCGCCCTGCTGGCCATCATTGCCGTTACCCTGATCGTGAACACGATGGGCCAACGCGGAATGATCGGTGGCGGGAACACGGACAGCGCGGCCACCATGAGCAGTGCTGCTGCAACCCCTGGCAAAGCTGCCATCACTCCTGCTGAGAACACGTTCGACCCACTCGCCAAGGAGGCCGAACCGGTGGATCTCGGCCCGAAGACCACGATGAAGTTCGGCAACTATGATCACGATTTCGGCAACGTCAACCAGGACAGCGAGAACACCTACGTGTTCAACTTCACCAATACCGGTAGCGAACCATTGATCATCCAGAGCGCCACCGGCAGTT
Organism: Flavobacteriales bacterium; assembly: GCA_049289815.1. GTDB lineage: Bacteria > Bacteroidota > Bacteroidia > Flavobacteriales_F > PHOS-HE28 > PHOS-HE28. The sequence goes on along the minus strand of JBATMK010000074.1, from coordinate 10,525 downwards.
GTGGCTGCACCGTACCGGAATACCCCAAGGAGCCCATCGCTCCCGGGGCCAAGGGCGAGATCAAGGTGGTGTACAAGCCCGGCAAGCAGAAAGACGCTCAGCAGAAGACCGTTACCGTGGTGGCCAACACCGAACCCAAGCAGACCACCTTGCGGATCAGCGCGAACGTGAAGGAAGTGGTGATGTGATCCGCCGTACGGCAGACCTCTTACGAAGCCCCTTCGCCGCTACCGCGGTTGAGGGGCTTCCGCTTTTCAGCCCACGATGCGATCGATGGCCGCGGCCAGCTTGCGATCCTTTTCCGTCACCACGCTGCCGGCGCTGTGCGTGTTCAACTTGATGTGAACCGTGTTGTACACGTTGGACCAGTCAGGATGATGGTCCATCTTCTCGGCGACCAAGGCCACCCGCGCCATGAAGGCGAAGGCCTCACTGAAATCCTTGAACGTGAAGGTGCGCTGGAGGCTGTTGTCCTGTTCGGTCCACATGATCGGGGTCGTGGGAAAGTGGATGGTGGATGGTGCGGTCAGCTTGAAGATCACCGGTGGATCGGGAGCTCGATCAGCGGCACTGGATCGTGGTGCACCAACTTCATCTCCTTCACCAAATGACCCGCGCCGCACACCTTGTCGATCACGAAGAGCACATAACGGATATCGGCGCTGATGTTGCGGCATTTCGCAGGATCGAACTGGATATCGCTCATGGTGCTTTCCCACGTGCGATCGAAGTTGATGCCGATCAATTCCCCATTGCCGTTCAGCACCGGACTGCCGCTGTTGCCGCCGGTGGTGTGCAACGACGATGTGAAGCAGACCGGCATGGTGGAAGTGGAACCATACGGTGCATAGTCCTTCGCGGCATGTAGATCGAGCATGCGTTGCGGCAGGTCGAATTCCGGATCGCCGGGTTTGTATTTCTCCAGAACGCCGTCCAGGTCGGTGAACGGCTCGTAGATCATCCCGTCCCGTGGTGAACTGCCTTCCACTTTGCCATAGCTCAAGCGCAACGTGCTGTTCGCGTCGGGCCAGTAGTTGTTCTCCGGAAAGAGGACAATGAGGCCCTGCACATAGGTGCGCATGTGCATGGCGATCCGCTCGTTGGTCCCGTCCAACACCGGTTTCACTTTCATCTGGAAAGCGCCATCAAGCTCCATGGCGAACTTCAAGGCGGGATCCTTGAGCAGTTTCTTGCGGGCACTTGTGGTGAAGTTGGCCAGCAGCCCATCGAGCTTTGCAGGGTCCGCGAACACGGAGGTGGCGTACACGTCATCCGCCCATGCACCGGGATCGTTCTTGTATTTCGCATCAATTGCCGTCATGTCAGGGCCCAGCACGGGATCGATGTTGCTGCGGTAGATCGGGAATTGGGCGTTCAGGATCCGCTTGTCCACGGAAGCATCGAAGTCTTTGTGGAAAGCCTTGGCCGCGGCGCGCAATCGCTCCACTTCAGCATCCAGTTTCCCTTCTGTTCTCAATGCGTTGTAGCCTGCCTCCGAAGCGATCTGCCCATACGCGTTGGCGAAACGGAAGAGTTCCGGGCCGACGTAGAAGAACTCCACATACAGATCACGCGCTTCAGCAAGGTCGGGATACGTGGTGTAGATCGCCTGCAGCGAATCGAGCGCTGCTGAGAACTCCGTGCGGCTTTGTTCCGCAGCGCGCTTGCGGTATTCCGATCCCTGCCCGCGCTTCACATCCAGCGCGTGCAGTTCGTTCAATCCGCGCACCTCCCCTATCCACTTCTTGTACGCGTTGCTGATGCCCTTCTGTTTGTCGGCATATTGGATCCGGGTGCGATCGCTGGCCAACATGGCCTCATCGATCACCGCGAGGCTCGCCCGGCGCATGCGGATCTTCAACGGATCGCCCACGTTCATCACATAGTCCACCGCGTAGCTCGTCAAATAGCGTTGTGTCTGTCCTGGAAAACCGAATATCATGGCGAAGTCGCCCTCCTTCACGCCGTCCATGCTGATGGGCAGAACATGCCGCGGGTGCATGGGCACGTTACCGGGCGAGGGATCCGCGGGGTACCCGTCAGGACCGGTGTAGATGCGGAACATGCTGAAATCGCAGGTATGGCGGGGCCACATCCAGTTGTCGGTGTCGCCCCCGAAATTCCCGATGCTGCCTTGCGGCGCGCCCACCAGGCGAACATCGCGGAACGTTTCACTGACGATGAGGATGTATTGGTTCCCATAATTGAAGGAACGGACCACGCCGCTATAACGCCCTCCTTCGGTCGCTTCGTTCCCGATCGTTGCACTCTCCTTCGCCACGGCCTCTTTGCGCTGCGCCTCCGAAAAACCCGGCTGCAGCGTGGCCATGATCCGCCGTGTCACGTCCTCCATCCGCACGATGAAAGTGGCCGTCAGGCCGGGGTTCATCAGCTCATCCTTCATGGTGGCCGCCCAGAAACCGTTCTTCAAATAGTCGTTCTCCAAGGAGCTGTGTTCCTGGATGGCGCTGAACCCACAGTGGTGGTTGGTGAGGATGAGCCCTTGATCGCTGATCACCTCGGCTGTACATCCACCACCGAAAAGAACGATGGCATCCTTCAAGCTGCTGTGGTTGGCGCTGTATATGTCGTCGACGCTCAACTTCAATCCCTCGGCCGCCATGTGGTCGTGAACACTGGCCAGCACCGTCGGCAACCACATGCCTTCGTGGGCACCGGCCACCATAGTGTTTGAAACCGCCAGCAAGAGCGACAGGGTCTTCGGGATCGTTCGGATGTTCATGACAGGCAGGTTCAGGGCGAATGTAGAATGGCCATCACATCGGGAACCTCGCCGATCACAGGACGTACCGGATCCATCCCGGGAACGATGGCTGTTCGCCGCCATCGTGGGTCCTGGATCTCAAGGGTCGCGGTGCTCCACCGGCCCCTTCACCGGAAGCGCCTTTTCCTTTTCAACCACTTCGGCGATCAGGATGGCCAACAGCACAATGACGATGATGGCAATGAACGCCTTCGGGTCCTTGTACAACGGGCGCTTGTACAGCGGTGCGGTCATGCGCTCGTAGTTGTACACAAGCTTGCCGAAATCGCGATAGCGGCTGATCTCCGCATCGGCGGGCACGAGGGCTTGGGGTTGTATGCGGTACTGCTTGCTCATGGGTTTTCCTCCCCGTCTGCCAGGGGCTTGCCCGATATGTTCTTTTGATCCCTGCCGCCCGGCACCAGGGTCTTGCGCAGCACGCCGAGCACACGGTGCGTGCGCATTTTGGCGGCGGCCTCGGCTATGCCAAGCACATGGCCCACTTCCTGGAAGCTGAGGCCATCGAAGAAGCGTAGTTCGATCAACAGCGCTTGAACCGGCTGCAAACGCGCGAGGACCATGGTCAACCGTTCCATCAGTTCGGGGTCCAGTGATCGGTCGTCATCGCCTTGGTCCACCGCATTGTTGATCAATGTTGCGGCTTGCGGCGCGTCGATATCCATGTATTGCCGGCCCTTGTGCCGCCTGAAGTGCATAAGCACCTCGTTGAGGGCGATACGGTAGAGCCATGCCTTGAAGGGAAGGCCCCGTCCCTCGTATTTGGGCAATGCAGCCATGCTTTTCAGGAAAACCTGGGCGGTGAGGTCGCTGCACAGGTCGCGGTCCTGTACCCGCTTGAGGATGAAGAGGAAGATGGGCTTATGATACAGTTCGTACAGGGGCGCAAAAGCTTGAGGGTCGCGCCGGGCGGCAGCGATCCAACCTTCCTCTTGAGCGATCTCGTCGGGGTGCAACACCTATGGAATGCGACGTGGGCGTCGAAGTAACGCCGCCGCCCCTCGATCAGCTCAGGGGTGACAAGACTTCGGCGGCTGCGAACCCAAGCCACCCATTCGCCGTTCAACACGCCGGTTGAAAGGGGTCCCCTCCACCCCCGAACAATCGAAATCCTACGACGAATGCCCGATACCCACTGGCAATTCCATCGTTGGACCAAGGCGCTTGCGCCCTTGGCCTTCGCTGCGTTATTGCCCTTTACCGCCAAGGCCCAACCGACCAATTGGGATTGGTTGAAGGCTCACGACCTGGGCGGGGAGGAATGGATCCGCGATGTGGTGATGGACACCCTGAACAACGCGGTGTACGTGGTGGGCTCTTATCAAACTCCCACAACGGCCAGTTCAATGCCGTTCGGCCTGCCCGCCAGCAACAGCAATTCGAACGACGGCTTCATAGCCAAGCTGGAACCGGCAACCGGGAACACGGTGTGGTCCAAGAACTTCGGGGGTAGCGGTTGGGACGCTCTCTATGGCGTGGCCATCGATAACACCGGACGCGTATACGTAACAGGCACCACGACGGGGAACCTTACAGTAACGATCCTGGGTACTCCAACTGCAACTCCTGGCCAGGGTGGCTGGGACATTTTCACTGCAGGCCTTGATCCGGTGAACGGCACCACCATCTGGGCAAAGGTCACCGGGAAGGATAAAGATGATGTCGGCTACAGTATTGCGGCCAATGCCACGGGTGTATTCGTGCACGGCACTTACAAGAAGGGCTTCAGCTTCGCGGGCAGCAATCTCTCCAACTCCGGCAGTAGCGACGACGACAAAGTGTTCCTGTTGAAATACTCCGCCGGCGGGGTTGAACAGTGGGCCGTTTCCGGCACCGGTGACGACGACATCCTGAGCGAACGCGTGGCTGCGGATGCCGCCAATGTCTATATCGTGGGCAACAGCTTCGATGCTGAAGTGAAGTGGAAAGGACCCGGTGGTTGGAGCAATGATCTGACAGCTTCCAACAACTACCCCATGTACGTGGTTGCGATCACCAACGCGGGGCAACCGGTGTGGATGAAAGCCTTGGATCACCCGGACGGTCCGATGGTGGCCTGCAACGCCATCGCCCTCAGTTGCGGCTCGGTGATCATAGGAGGCAACTCACACTGCACCACCGTCTTCCCCGGCTTCGGCACCATGCTCTGGTCCGGCACTGCGCCGCATGATGCACTCTTCATAGCCTCCCTCAGCAAAGTGACGGGACAGACCGCATGGGTGCGTTCAGCCACCAGCCCGGGCACGCCCGATCACGTGGCACAGGTATTCGATATCAGCGTGAACGGCCAGGGCCAGATCTATGCCTCCGGTGTTTTCCGTGACTCGCTCAACCTCGACGATGGCACCAAGACGAATACCACCGGTGTCGATGAGGACATCTTCATTGCACGCCTCACGGCCGCAGGTCAATGGCAATGGGTAAAGACGGAAGTCAGCCCCGATGGTGAATACGCCACGGGGATGGCCGTGGATGGTGGAGGCCGCTTGTTCGTTGCCGGCTCTTACATCAACAACATCAGTTTGAGCAACCTGTCCGCTATCGGCGGGACAACGAGCAACATGTTCGTGGCGCGGATCAGCGATGCCACATGGGCGCTCTGGTCCGACAATCCCTCGCGCTGGGCGGCACCGCGTGCTCTGTGCAATGCCGCCGGACCGCAGAATCTCAACAACCTGTTGACACCCTTCGGGAAAAGCTACCTCGTGGGCTACTCACCAGCGACGCCTGCCGGCATAACCAACCCCACCAACATCATTGGATCCCCGGACAATCCCTACGCGTTGTTCACGGGAAGTGGAGCCAACATGGTGGTGGACTTCGGCCTGACACTCGTTGCCGGCGACAACTACGTGGTTCGCTGGCGTCTGAACACCACTGGCACCGCTTATCTACAGATCGAGGAAAGCAGCGATGGGATCTCTTGGACGGCCCAGCCCGCGCCCATCTCCATCACCAGCGCCACCTATGTGAACACCACGGTGACTTCCCTCACCAACACACGTTACTTACGTCTGACCAAGACGAGCGCACCCGCCAGTGCGCAGTTCCGGATCTCGTCGATCACCTGCTACACAGGCACCGTGCTCAACGGTACATGGGGCGGACCCAATACAACCGCCACCGGCGTCTTCAACCCGGCAGGGCTCAGCGGTCCGCAGGCGATCACCTATACCGTCGTCGATGGCACCTGCAGTTGGAGCACGACGCGCAGCATCTATGTCACTGTGCCACCGGCGGGGACCACCACGGGCCCCGGAGAGGTCTGCCCCAACACGAACTCGGGCCTGCTCACGATAGCAGGTATGGTGCCTTACACCTCGGTGGTGTATTGGGAATCGAGCATCGACGGCGGTGCATCCTGGCAGCAGATCAATTCGCAGAACGACACGATCACGTTCACCAACCTCGGTACGAACACCCTTTTTCACGCACGGCTGTACACTCCGGGGTGCCCTTCGATCATGAGCAATGATCACTTGGTGCTCGTGCAGGATATCGTACCCCCAACGGTTTCCTGTCCGCCCAGTGAAACATTCTTCCTGGGCGCGGGCCAATGCACGGTAACCTATGAAATGCCCCTGATCGCCTACAGCGACAACTGCATGGGCGCGGTGGTGGCCGGACAGGCCATCCTTACACCGGGCCCGGGTGGCGGCACTGTTCAGGTGGACAATGTTGAATACATCGATGACGATATTCCAGTGGTCTACGGCGATACGCTCACGTTACCGTGGGGCGTGCATACGTTCACTGACACCATCAGCGATACCAACGGCAACAGCACGGTTTGCAATTGGACGGTGACCGTGGTGGACAACACCATCCCGGTGGTGACCTGCGTCGATACCGTGCAGGTCCTTGGTGATCCCTCCTGCACCTATCTCTTCCCCGACCTCACGATCGGGATGACGGTGGTGGACAACTGCCCGGTGGACACCACGCAGTCCTACTTAGCTGGTGTGGATACACTTTACATCAGCGGCACCTGGCAGGTGAACGTGGTGGACATCGGCGGCAACATCGGCTCGTGCTCAAGCTATGTGAAGCTCGTTGATGTATTACCCCCATCGATCACCTGTCCCGGTAACGTGAGCGCGAACACCAACGATGGGTGCACTGCAACGGGCGTTGTCCTTGGCACGCCGATCATCGATGACAACTGCGGTGTGGCGTCAGTGTCCAACAACGCACCTTCTGCCTTCCCGATCGGGGTCACGAACGTTACCTGGACGGTGACCGACAACAGCGGCCTCACAGCCACCTGCGTACAGAGTGTGACCGTCAGCGACAACGTCCTGCCCTCGATCACGTGTCCAGCCAATGTGGGCGTGAACGCAAGCCCGGGAGCTTGCGGCGCCGTGGTGAATTATGTTCCTCCAACCGGCTCGGACAACTGCGCCGGGGCAACAACTAGTATTACTGAGGGTCTGGCATCAGGTGCGACCTTCCCCATAGGAGTGCATACCGTCGGATACACCGTGACGGATGCGGTCGATTCAACAGCGAGCTGCTCGTTCACCGTTACGGTCCTTGCCGCACCAGCTCCCACGTTGGACTATGGCTTTGCCTCGATCTGCGGGGACAATGGCTTCGTAACGCCGGTCGGTGCCGCACCTGCAGGAGGGGTTTTCAGCAGTCCCACGTTGGGCGCCGCACTCAACTCCTCTACAGGCGTGATCGATCTTTCGTTGATAGCAGCTTCCGCCACGCACACCATCACGTATGCTTTCGGTGGGCCATGCCCACAGAGCGCTTCCACAACCCTGACGATCGGTCTCCCTCCGGATGCAGGCGACTCCTTTACTGTGAGCCTTTGCTCCAATAACGGCAACGTGGACCTCTTCCCCTTGCTGGGGCCTGATGCGGAGACTTCCGGCACTTGGACAGGACCGGGTGGATCGGCCTTCACAGGGCTCTATGACCCTGCGGTGCACGGTTCAGGTATCTACTCATACACCGTGGCCGGTGCACTGCCTTGTGCGAACGAGACAGAAACCATTACGGTCACTGAAGTCTCGGCACCCAGCGCCGGCACCAACGGTGCCATGACCGTTTGCAGCAATGGCTCCGCTCAAGGGTTGTTGGCACATCTGGGAGGATCCCCAGCCAATGGGGGTAGTTGGAGCGGGCCGAGCCCTGTGTCCAACAACACCTACGATCCTGCGAACATGGATCCAGGGGTGTACACGTACACCGTGGTGGGTAGTGCCCCTTGTGCGAATGCTTCCGCAACGGTAACCGTTACTGAGAACCTTGCTCCTGTGGTGAGCACCGGCAACTACGGCCCGCTGTGCAGCAACGACGCTGCGATCACCCTCACTGGAACACCCGCTGGCGGAACGTGGAGCGGCGTTGGCGTTACGGGGAACAGTTTCGATCCCTCAGTAGGTACGCAGACCGTGACGTATACCGTGACCGCGGGCGGTTGCACCAACAGTAAGCCAACAACGATCACTGTTAATCCCGCGCCTGCTGTGAGTACCGGCAGCTACATGCCGTTGTGCAGCAACAGCGCGGCCATCAACCTCACTGGTTCTCCGGCTGGCGGTACGTGGAGCGGAACGGGTGTCACGGGCAACAGTTTCAACCCTGCTGCTGGCACGCAGACCGTAGCGTACACCGTGACAGCAGGTGGTTGCACCAACAGTGCTTCGACAACGATCACCGTGAACCCCGCTCCTGTTGTGAGCACCGGCAGCTATGGGCCATTGTGCAGCAACGGCGCTGCGATCGCTCTCACCGGTTCGCCTATCGGTGGAACGTGGAGCGGCGTTGGCGTTACTGGCAACAGCTTCGATCCTTCTGCCGGCACACAGACCGTGACTTACACAGTGACCGCCGGTGGCTGCACCAACAGCGCTTCGACATCGATCACCGTGAACCCTGCACCTGCGGTGAGCACCGGCAGCTATGGTCCGCTGTGCAGCAACGGCGCTGCGATCACTCTCAGTGGTTCTCCTGCTGGCGGTACGTGGAGCGGAACCGGAGTTACTGGCAACAGTTTCGATCCTGGTACGGGTACGCAGACCGTGACTTACACAGTGACCGTTGGTGGCTGCACGAAAAGCGCTACGACGGCCATTGTCGTGAACGTGGCTCCGAACGCAGGGACGGGATCCACTCTCAGCGTATGCGTCGGAACGGAGATCGACCTGGACACATTGCTCACTGGAGCCGATCCAGGCGGTGTTTGGAGCGGTGGTTCAGATGTGATCACGGCCTCCGCCTCCGGCATTTACACCTACACGGTGAACGGGATCCCGGGATGTGGCAACTCCACCGCTTTCGTCAACCTCAGCGTTTCAGCACCGATCGATCCGGAGTTCAACTACACGCAAGCGTCCTACTGCATGAACGATGCTGACCCGGCGCCTTCGATCGCGGGTGGCTTGTTCTCCTATTCCCCGGCGGGATTGGTGATCGCCAATGATGGCGTGATCGACCTTGACGCTTCAACACCAGGCGTCACATACAATGTGATCCAGACTTTCACCTCCGGTGCATGCATCACTGCGGATACCGTACAGGTGACCATTCTTGCCCCACCTACGATCACAACCGGGGCCTATGGTCCGTTGTGCAGTAACAGCGCTGCGATCGCACTCACTGGTTCACCTGTCGGTGGAACGTGGAGCGGAACCGGCGTCACGGGCAACAGCTTCGATCCTTCTGCCGGCACACAGACCGTGACCTACACAGTGACCGCAGGCGGTTGCTCCAACAGTGCTTCGACAACGATCACCGTGAACCCTTCACCTGCGGTGAGCACCGGCAGCTATGGTCCGTTGTGCAGCAACAGCGCTGCGATCGCACTCGCCGGTTCGCCTATCGGTGGAACGTGGAGCGGCGTTGGCGTTACCGGCAACAGCTTCGATCCTTCCGCCGGCACACAGACCGTGACTTACACAGTGACCGCCGGTGGCTGCACCAACAGCGCTTCGACATCGATCACCGTGAACCCTGCTCCTAACGCTGGTGCGAACACCACGCTGGCGCTCTGTACCACTTCAGGTATGACACCGCTGTTCCCCGCACTGGTTGGTGCACAGGCAGGCGGCACTTGGTACAAATTCATTGTGCCCGCTTGGACGGTGTTCAACGGAACGGTCGACCCTTCATTCTACACTGGCGGCGGAACGTTCACTTACCGTTACATCGTCGAGGGTCTTCCGCCCTGCGCAAAAGACACGGCCTTTGTTACCGTCACCTACTACGTCGCACCGACTGCGGGTCAAGCCATGCCACAGTCCATTTGCTCGGGTGGTGCAGTGGTGCTCTCCGATCTGCTGCTCGGCGAGACCACGGGCGGCACTTGGACCAACAGCGCGAACCAAGTGGTGAGCGGAATCGTCTCGCCGACTTCTACGGAAACCTACACCTACCTCGTTGACGGCACAGCACCGTGCGCTGATGCGACAAAGGATGTGACGGTGACCGTAATCCCCAGCAACACCATCACCGACACCGAGTCCGCTTGCGACAGCTACACCTGGCCAGTGAACAACCAGACCTATGCGGCCAGCGGTACCTACACCGAAGTGATCGGTTGCACGACTCATGAGCTGGTCCTGACGATCAACACCAGTGGCACCATCACTGACACCGAGTCCGCTTGCGACAGCTACACCTGGCCGGTGAACAGCCAGACCTATGCTGCCAGTGGCACTTACACCCAGATGGTCGGTTGCACCACCCATGAGTTGGTGCTGACGATCACTACGAGCAACACCATCACCGACA
>JBATMK010000073.1:0-4622 GCA_049289815.1 Flavobacteriales bacterium | reverse complement strand
CGGCTCAGGGCTTGTGCAGGCATGTAGGGATAGATGCTGGGTGCATCGGGTGGAGGCGGCACTTTGGGCGTTCGTTCCACGGCCGCATAGAACGTGGCCAGCGGATCGATGGCTTCCACCGGGAAGTCCGTGCCCAGGGCAAGCAGGCCGTTCAACTTCAAAAGGCGCTGATAGGCGTATGCATTGGTGATGCGCTGAGGACCCAGCCGGTCGCCGGCCCAGGGGCCATCGCTGGTGGCATGCGTTGGCTGCACACTTGGAATGATGTTGAACTTGCTGAACAGGTGGTCGTCCGCAGGATCCACCACCTGCGCGTGTTCGATCCGCCAGCGTTTGTCGTTGGTGCCTTCCAACATTTGGCCATAGACCCCGAGGATCAGCCGAACGGCGCTGTCGCCGATCGTGTGTGTTGCCATCTGGTAGTTGTTCGCCAAGCACCATTGCGCGACTTCCACAAAGTGCTCGCGATCGTGGAGCATGAGGCCGTAATGTGTGCTGTCGTCGGCATACGGTTCAAGCAGCAGTGCACCGCGCGAACCCAAGGCACCGTCGCCATACACCTTAACGGTCGCCACACGCAAACGGTCGGTCTTGATCACGCCGCGCTTGGCGAAGTGCAGCAGGTTCTCCTTCTTATCGGCCACCATGGCGTTGATGCGCATTTTCAGGACGCCTTCCGCCTGCATCTTTTCGATGAGCGCGATGGTGCCCGTATCAAGACCGGCCTCATGCACACCGGTGAGCCCGAGGGCAAAGCAGTCGTGCTGTGCATCCAGCAACGCTTGACGTTTGTTGGCGTCCGGGGCGTCGTCGAAAATGGTCTGAAAGACATCGGCCGCATTATCCACCAGGATACCGGTGAATGTTCCGTTGTGCATCATCATCTGTCCACCGTTGATCTGCTTGCTGATATCCAACCCCGCCTTGCGGATGGCGGCGTCGTTGACCAGGGCGGCGTGACCGTCGATCCGCTGCAGCACCACCGGCCGGTCGGGGAACAGCTTGTTCAATTCGACGTTGTCGGGGTACTCTTTCACCGCCCAGGCATTCTGGTCCCAGCCTCTACCAACGATCCATTCATTCTCGGGGTGCGCCTTCGCGAAGGCGATGACACGAGCGATCAGATCATCGGAGCTGGTGCAACCGCTCAGATCCACTTTCTGTTTGTTCAGCCCATGACCGAGGAAGTGGCAATGCGCATCGATGAAGCCAGGATAGATCCATTGACCAGCTGCATCGAAGGTTTCCTTGGCATTGTACCGGTTGCGGATCTGCTGCTCGGGACCCAGTTCAAGGATGCGACCGTCCTTGATCGCCATCGCTTGGTACACCGTGTTGCTGGCGTCCATTGAAACGATCTGCGCGTTGTGCACCACCAGGTCGGCATCGCGGTCGTTGTAGTGGCACGAAGCCAGCAGGACGAGAGAAAGCGGGAGGGAAAGCGAGCGTCGAAAATTCATGTGAAGAGGTTCTTGGAACGGGGCCATCGTGCCACCAGGCGGTCACGATCAAGGATGAGCAAGGCGATGAGCGCAAGGAAGGGCAACACCGGGACACGGTAACGCACCAGCGCGCCCATCACGGGCGTGGTCCAGCCGATGATGAGGAGCAACAGCACACAGTAACTGATCGAATACCAAAGCATGGGCGAAGCCATCTTGCCGCGCTGGCGAAAGACGATCGCGATCACCAAGGCAGCGATCACCACCACGTTCTCCAAGGCAGGTACAAGTGCCATCGCGCCTCCCTTCAACAGTACGGTCGGTCCGAGCAACGCGTTGAAGAACGCCACGGGTGCCGCCGCAACGAAGCTCCATACATCACCTGTCAACCGTGGCACGAAGACGAGGCTGCCCGCATTGGCGGCCTCCGCCAATCCGTACATGTCCCGCTGCTTCACGCTGAAGAGATAGGCGAGGTCGAAGTCCGGTGCCAAGCGGTGAAGGTTCGCACCCAACAGCAGGCAGGCACCAACGCTTGCGGCGAAGACCCATGCACCATTGCGCAGATGCAGGCGTATACACAAGGCCATCGCGAGCAACCCGGGCAACATGCAAGCGAGCACGTAGAATTTGAGCACCAACAGCAGGATGATCGAGATGCCAAGGGACATGAGCCCGCCCAAGGCCCACTGGCCTTTGAACAACCGGAAGGTCTGGTACAGGAACACACCAAGCCCGAACAACAGCAACGATTCCTTGATCACAGCGCTTCCCCAGAACAGCATGCTTGGAAGGAGGAAGAGCGCAAGGGCCAATGTCTTTTCCTTGCCCGGTACGAGCGGCGCAAAGGCCTTGTGCATGCTCACCAGGCCGATCAGCGAAAGGAAGCAGATGAACACGGTGTGCACATGGTAGTGACCGAAAGAGAAGATCCGGACGAAGGCGTTGAACCGGATCATCGTGTGCGCATCGTTGTACAAGTTGCTTTCGTATTCCCGGTACCAATGGTCGATGTGCTGGTAGTAGGTCGAATCGAAGTAGGGCGTGTCGTTGGCGATGCCGAACAGCATGCGGAAATAGTCGAGCGGTTCGTGCCACAATGCGGCATACATGGGGGCGCTGGCGTCGAAGAACTTGTAGATGTCCGCATCTGCATGCGACGTGTAGTAATACGTGTAGAGCCACCACAGCGCCGTGCCCGCCAGCACCTTCACCACGAACATGCCCAGCAGGAATCGTTTGCCCAGCCCGATGCCGCCGAAGAAGTTCAGCTTGTGGATGGCCAACAGGAAGAGGGCCAGATATCCGGTTGCCAGTAGCGCGCCGAGCATGTCTTCGTTCCGACGTAGTGGGGGCGGTAAAGATGCCTCATGCCCTGCGCACCAAGGACCTCACCCTTCCCTCTCCAAGGGAGAGGGTCAGAAAGGGACGAATGGGATCTGTGACGGCACTTCCGCTTTTCCCCTCTCCCTTAGGGAGGGATTAGGGGTGAGGTGCTTTCCTTTGCGCCCGATGCCCACAACGACCACCACGGATAAGGCCTTGCAAGCCGAACTGGCCCCAGCCACCAAGGAGACCGCGATCAAGCTCGGCTTGCGCCAAGAGGAATTCGAGAAGATCAAGCAGATCCTCGGTCGCACGCCCAACTTCACCGAGACGAGCATCTACAGCGCCATGTGGAGCGAGCACTGCTCGTACAAGAACTCCATCAAGCAATTGAAGACCCTTCCGCGCAGCGGACCGAAACTGCTTGCCGAAGCCGGCGCTGAGAACGCGGGCCTGGTGGACATCGGCGACGGCTGGGCATGCGCCTTCAAGATCGAGAGCCACAACCACCCCAGCGCGCTCGAGCCGTACCAAGGTGCGGCAACAGGCGTGGGCGGTATCAACCGCGACATTTTCACGATGGGTGCACGGCCCATCGCACAACTCAACAGCCTGCGTTTCGGCGACCTGAGGGAGGACCGCACGCGGTGGTTGTTGAAGGGAGTGGTGAAGGGCATCGGCGATTACGGTAATGCGTTCGGCGTGCCCGTGCTCGGTGGCGAAGTGTTCTTCGACAAGTGCTACAACAGCAACCCGTTGGTGAATGCCATGAGCGTGGGCATCGTGCGCACCGACAAGGTGATCAGCGCCACCAGCCATGGCGAGGGGAACCCGGTGTTCATCGTGGGTTCCAGCACGGGCAAGGACGGGATCCACGGCGCCTCGTTCGCGAGCAAGGACATTACCGAAACGAGCATGGATGATCTGCCTGCAGTTCAGGTGGGCGATCCCTTCATGGAGAAGTTGCTGCTGGAAGCGTCGCTGGAACTGGCACAGACCGATGCGATCATCGGCATGCAGGACATGGGTGCTGCGGGCATCACGTGCAGCACGAGCGAAATGAGCGCTAAAGGAGAGAGCGGAATGGATGTGTTCCTGGACCGCGTGCCCATGCGCCAAGATGGAATGCGGCCTTGGGAAGTGCTGCTCAGCGAAAGCCAGGAGCGCATGCTGGTGGTGGTGAAGAAGGGCCGTGAGAAGGAGGTGAAGAAGATCTTCGACAGGTGGGACCTGAACTGCGTGGAGTGCGGCACGGTGACCAAGGGCAACACGATCCGCTACTTCTGGCAGGGAGAACTCGTTGCCGAAGTTCCTGCGGAAAGTCTGGTACTTGGTGGTGGTGCACCGGTGTACGAGCGTGAAACACGCGAGCCCGCCTACATCGCCGAGAACAAGGCCTTCGACATCAACGAGATCGAACAACCCGATGACCTGAAGGCGATTGCTTTCAAACTGCTGGCCAGCCCGAACCTGGCGAGCAAGCGCTGGGTGATCGAACAGTACGACACAATGGTGCGCACTGGCAATATGAGCACCAACGCTCCGAGCGATGCAGGCCTTGTACTGATCAAGGAAACCGGAAAGGCGTTAGCCATGACCGTTGATTGCAACAGCCGTTATGTGCATGCGGATCCATACACCGGTGCCATGATCGCTGTGGCAGAAGCTGCGCGCAACATCGCGTGCACAGGCGGCGAACCCTGCGGCGTTACCAACTGCCTCAACTTCGGTAACCCCTATGATCCCGAAGTGTACTGGCAGTTCACGGAGGTGATCCGCGGTATGGGCGATGCATGCCGCGCATTCGAAACACCGGTCACTGGTGGGAACGTGAGCTTCTATAATCACACCGTT
>JBATMK010000072.1:0-2864 GCA_049289815.1 Flavobacteriales bacterium | reverse complement strand
ACTCCAGCCCAGGATGCCCGAGCCGCCCGCAGTGAAATTGCCGCCGCCGCCACCACCCGCATTGATCTGGTTGGCGCCACCGCCACCGTTCAACATCTTGCCCCTTCCATCGGTGAGGGCCGCGTTGGTGTTCTTGTAAATGCCCTCACCCTTGGTAGCGAAGAACTCCGTGCCGGCTGCCGTGCCCGACCATACGAAGTCGGTGGTGTTGCAAGGAGAGGTGTAGGTGAAGCGATCGCGCGCACCGCCCCGGAACCCGGCGCCATCGGCCGTTATGTTGTGCATGAGGGTAAGCGTGCCGTTCACCTGGATCGCCAGCACACCGCCGAGCGCACCGTTCCACGGCAAGGCGCTCATGGCCGATGTGGTGGTGAAATCGCTGCCGCCACCGAGCTGCTCGAAGGTGATGGCCTGCATGGCCGCGTTCGCGTTCAGGTTGAAGGGGATGCCCGGCGCCGCATTGAGGGTTACCGATGTAAGGGTGCCTAACGAGCGGGTAAGCGAAGTGATGATGCGCACCGAGTAAAGTCCTGCGCGCTGGATGCTGCTGAGGTCGCCGAAGCTGGAGTTGTTGGCCGTGTTGGCCCCGATCACATTGTCCTGCATCTGCATGATCACCACCTCCTTGCCCACTGCGAAGGATGCCGCCACCTCGTTGGAGGTGCTGATGGTGAGCACGTTCGTGCTGATGGCGGTTACTTCCGCATAGCCATTGACCACTTGCGCCTGTGCAACAAAGGGCAACAACGCAACGGACAGGAGAAGATGGCGCATAGGTGTCGTTTGAACGGCACATTCCTACGCTTGAAGCCTCGATTGGTTCGACGGACGTGCGTGACCTGGCGCGAGGGAGCGCGCCTCCGATCGCGCACTCCACTTGACAGCGCGTGCATTGTTAGAACGCGTGTGGTGATGGAAGGAACCTACTGCACGTGGTATCGCAGCAACCGGCGCTGGCCGGCGATCGGCCACATATCCGGCATTTCCTTGGTGAGCACCAAGCCGACACCGGGTACCCAGAGCGAAACCTGATCGTACCAATCGTCCAGATCGCCCCCGCCCGAGGTTGTTCTGCGGCCGATCCAGGTACGCGCACTGAACGACGTGGTGCCCACCAACACGGGCGTTGTCCCCGAGGCCAGGAACCAATCCACCTGCGTGGTGCCATTATCCGCCGGTTCCGTCCAGATGGTCGCATCGGACGGGTCGGTGCAATAGAGCACCCTTCCGTTCTCGTCGAGCAATCTGTTCCCGGAGATGAACCGTTCCTGGTAGGTGGGGAACGGGTCAGCAGGGTTCGTGGTGAGAAAGAAAGCAGGCTCGCCGTTCACTTCGCCCTCACCCGTCACCACCACGCTGTCAATGGTTCCGGGCCCGAGGTAATTGTTCAACGAGTCGAACGATCCGCGCTCGTAGATCCAATAGTTGCCCACTTGCAGCTTGCTGAAGTCCGCGATGGATGGCGTAGCGTTGGTCGGGGGCGGTGTTGTCCCGTCTTCTTCCTTGGCGCAACCGGCCACCAACGCCGGGACGACCAGTAATGGGAGGTAGTGCAGCAAGCGCATGATCAGCAGGGCTTTGCTCGGCAACGCCCACGGCATGCGATCATTGCCTGAGCGCCCTGATGCGATGGCGCACCAAGTTGAAAGCGAATTGGCCGAAGGGGAGGGTTGTGGCTTACATCCAGGCCAGCATGAAGATCAGCAGAAGGCTGAGTGCGGCAACACCAAGTACAGTGAGCATGAACCAACTGCGTTGGCTGTGGACGTTCGTTCGGGGCATGGGGGGAAATGGGCCGCGAACGTACAGGGTCACCGAGGGGGCCATCCCATTTCTTCGACCGACGGAACGACCCGCTCCACCAAAAGGGTTGGATGCCCGAAGAGCCCTGAAGCAGCATTGGGCGGGCCAGCAGCCTTGCACCGCTGGCGCAAAGCAGACCTAGGGGGACAATAAACCGGTCGCCGGGTAGCGGATGGCCTAGCTTCCCCGAAAACCGAACCAGAACGAATGATAAGATCCACAACACTGCTTCTCCTGCTCTGCGCATGTGCTCCCGTCATGGGGCAGTGCACGATCGACATACCGGCCAATGCGATCCCGGTCAGTACGATCCAAGGAACAACACCCGCGACCGGACAGTTCATCTGGGTCTGCAATGCTGGCTTGGCGGCCGTAACGGGCAACGGGAATACGGTGGTGGTGGAGGAATTGGGTACTGGCACCCTCATCGGCGACAACAACATACTGATCACCAAGAACGCCGGCACCTTCGTCAACGGCAGCAACAACCAGGTCTACATCCTGGATCCCGCTAACGTGGCCGACATCGGCACGAATACGCAGATCACCACCTGCGCGGCCGTGGTGTTCACCTACACCAATGCGCCCACCACTGGTTGCCTCAACGTGGGTATGGCCGATCCAGCAGCGGCGGTGCACTTCGAATTGTCCCCCAACCCAGTGCGTAACGAGCTGCGCCTCACCGTGGACGGAGCGCAGGTGGAGCGTGTGCGGTTGTTCGATGCGCACGGCCGTGTTGCGCTGGACCGCACCGGCAACAGTGCCGGCGGCATCGATGTTACACACCTGCCCTCCGGTCTCTACTTGTTCGTGGCCGATACCGACCACGGCCAGCTGCTGCGCAGGATGCTGAAGGACTGATCGCGACCTGATGAGAAGAGCGCGGGTACCTGCCCGCGCTCATTTCGCATTGCGGTGTGCATGTGCGGAGACGCTCTGTGGAATCCTTTGTGCGGAAACGGGGAGGCAACGCCACGTTGCTCCGGATTAGCGGGCCTTTGCGCCCAGCTGGCACGACGATCGCATTTAACTGACCGACTTTGTCGCATCCACGGTAGTAC
>JBATMK010000071.1:0-14900 GCA_049289815.1 Flavobacteriales bacterium | reverse complement strand
GCTGAGCACTGCTCCAATAATGGGAACGGCCGTCGATACCATCGGCGGCCGTTCCCGTGTGCTCAAGTTTTATTCATGCGACCGCGATCCGATCAGTGGAGCATCGGCGTAGTTGTGGTTGTTCCGTCGCCGTTCACGAACTAATGCGCTTAGAACGGTGGCGACGGACCGAACATCCAACCACAACCAAACACTTGAAAAAATGGAACGCATGATGAACAGGATCGCCGGCGCCGTGCTGGTGACAGGCATGGCCTTCAGCGCCAACGCCCAGATGATGGCCGACAATACCGTGATGGTGGGCGGCGAAGCGATGTACCCGAAAAAGGACATCGTCAGCAATGCCGTGAATTCGAAGGACCACACGACCCTGGTTGCCGCAGTGAAAGCAGCAGGCCTGGTGGAAACGCTGCAGGGCGCAGGCCCGTTCACGGTCTTCGCACCGGTGAACAATGCTTTCGAGGATCTGCCGGCCGGTACGGTGGACAACCTGCTGAAGCCCGAGAACAAGTCACAATTGGTGGGCGTGCTCACCTACCATGTGGTTGCCGGCAGGATGGACTTTGCGACCATCGCCGCTGAGATCAAGAAGGGTAAAGGCGAAGCCTGGTTGACAACGGTTGCCGGTGGCAAATTGAAAGCCACGATGAACGGTTTGCACAACATCAGCATCACCGACGCCAAGGGGCGAACGGCCAACATCAGCACGTACGACGTGATGCAGAGCAACGGTGTGATCCACGTGGTGGACGCCGTGCTGTTGCCTTGAACGAACGAGCTGTACAACGCCGGTGGGGGAGTTCCGTGACCGGACGCCGGTAGCCGCTGCAAAGAGGGCCCCTCCGCCATTGGTGGAGGGGCTTTTCCATTGCCGCACCATTGGTCAACACAACGAGCAGGTTAAGGAATTGCGCGCGCTGCAGCCCCCTACATTAGGCGCCCCACCTCACCGACTGATGAACGCTACCGTGAAGTTGTCCCCCGCGCTTGCTCTGGTCTTCATGTGTTCATGTGGAGGATCCAGCAACCGCGCCGATAACCCTGTTCCAGGGCAACCCTTCGAAGAACACGTCATGGATACCCACAGTGCTTCCACACCCGACGAGGCATACATCACACACCTGGACCTGGATATCCGCGTGGATATGGCGGAACGGACGATCGCCGGTACCGCGTCATATGATATCGTGAACCGGGGCAAGGGGCGCATCGTGTTCGATACCGACGGTCTTACGATCACGGAGGTCAAGGATGCCGACGGGAAGGTCTTGAAGCATACACTGGGCGACACCACGTTCCTGGGCCGTGCGCTGATGGTGGACATCGGGCCCGAGGTGAAGCGCCTGAGCATTGCGTATTCCGCAGGTGCGGATGCGGCTGCCTTGCAATGGCTCACACCCCAGCAGACCGGGGGAAAGCAGCATCCGTTCTTGTTCACCCAAGGCGAAGCGATCCTTACGCGCACCTGGATCCCCATCCAGGACAGTCCTGGCATCCGCATCACGTACGATGCGCATGTGCAGGTTCCGCCGGAACTGATGGCGGTGATGAGCGCAACCAACAGCACGTCCCGAAGCGCCGACGGCAGCTATGCTTTCAGCATGAAACAGCCGATACCACCTTACTTGATCGCACTGGCCGTGGGCGATATCGAGTTCCGCAACATCGGTGCACGTACGGGCGTGTATGCTGAGCCCAACCTGGTGGATAAAGCCGCCAGGGAATTCGTGGACATGGAGAAGATGGTGACCGCTGCCGAGGATCTCTATGGGCCATACCGCTGGGGCCGGTACGATGTGATCGTGCTTCCACCGAGCTTCCCTTTCGGCGGCATGGAGAATCCCATGCTCACGTTCGCCACCCCAACGATCATCGCCGGTGATGGGTCGCTTACGGCCTTGATCGCCCACGAGCTTGCGCACAGTTGGAGCGGGAACCTGGTGACCAATGCAACATGGAACGACTTCTGGTTGAACGAAGGCTTCACCGTGTACTTCGAAAAGCGGATCTGTGAAAAGGTTTACGGCAGGGACTATTCGCAGATGCTTGCCGTGCTTGGCCGGCAGGAGTTGGAGCACACCATGGCCGATCTCAAGGCCACCGGCCATCCGGAAGACACTGAATTGAAATTGAAACTCGATGGGCGCAACCCCGATGATGGCATGACGGATGTGGCCTACGAAAAAGGCTACGCCTTCCTCACCGCCTTGGAAGCAGCAACGGGAAGGGAGAAGTTCGATGTGTTCCTGCGGGGATATTTCGATGCGTTCGCCTTCAAGAGCATGACCACCGAGAAATTCCTGGACTACTTGGCTCAACATCTGCTGCAACCGTTGAAGCTGACCTTCGATGTCAATGCGTGGGTCTATCAACCGGGTCTCCCATCCACTGCCATCGCCCCTGTGAGCGATCGGCTCGCCTTGGTGGATACGGCGATCAAGCGGTGGAGCGGGGGCACCCCGGCAACGGAGCTTGCAACCAAAGGCTGGGCTGCCTTCGAGTGGATGTACTTCCTCCGCGGCCTGCCTACAGGCATTACCCGCGCGCGCATGGCCGAGTTGGACCATGCCTTCGGGTTCACGGCATCGGGTAATGCGGAGATCGCGTCGGCGTGGTACGAACGCTGCATCGTCAACGGATACGACGCAGCGTATCCGGCGCTCTCCGACTTCCTCATCAATGTTGGGCGGCGCAAGTTCCTTACTCCCCTGTACACCGCGTTGACCAGATCCGAAAGTGGTATGCTCGTGGCCCGTACGATCTACAAACAGGCAAGGCCCAATTATCACAGCATCAGCGTGCGAACCATCGACAAGTTGCTGGACTGGCAGAAGTGGGCCGATCCGGTAACGATGTGAACCCGTGAACCTGAAAGAAGAAGCCCCGACATGTCGGGGCTTCTTCTTTCAGGTCGGGGGAGTTCAGCGGGCCAGCGTCACACGGCTGGCGTCGCGCACCTGGCCATCAGCCACCAGCTTCAGCACGTATTGGCCATCCGCCAATGCGCTGAGGTCAAATGTGCGCTGCACACCAGCGACCAATGCACCGAAGGACTGCGTGCTGGCCAATTGGCCCAGCATGTCGTAGACCTCGATGCTCAGGTTGTTGGCATGCGTGTCGTTGAAGGTGATGGTCACCAAGCCTGTTGTTGGTGAAGGGAACACTTCGGTGAAGGCCGGGCTGCCGGCCTCATCGAGGCCTACTACGCAAGCCTGGGCGGTGATGCCGCTACCCGTTGGGAACGCAGCAACGAAAGTGCCCATGTTGGCAACCGGCCAGATGTCCTGGTCGAGCATCACCTTGTCCGGGCTGATCAGGCAGAACGTAGGGAAGGCAGAGACCCCGAACGTGGTGGTCAGTGGATCGCCATCGGCGGCTCCTACGGCGGGGGGATGTGCGAAGCCCGGGGCGAAATCCACCGAGAATGCCTCGGTGAGCGCATCACTGTCCGAACCGTTGTTGACCTCAATGCAGATCAGGTCGCCACCGTTGCAACCATAGGTCTGGTACAATTCACTGTAGTAGGGTGCATGCGACTGGCAGGGGCCGCAGTTGTAGAAGAAGAAGTCCAGGATCACGTACTTGCCGGCGGCAGCATACGTATTCAGGTTATGCACCGTACCATGGGTATCGGTAACGGTGAAGTCCGCGACGGTGCTGCCATTGGGGTAGTTGTTGGCCTGGGCGAACAACAGGCCTGTAGCCAGGCATGCGGGGATCAAGGGTAGAACTCGTTTCATCCTGCTTGGTTTTGGTGATACACAAGGATAGACACGTCCGCGGGCCGTGAGGTTGTCTGTCGATCCGGAAATGAGCGCTGGCTTTGAAGGCCAACCTCAATCTTCATCCCTGAACAAACGGTCCACCGTCAGCTTGTCCAGTTCATGGCCACCATGGAAAGCATGCGTATGGAACTCAAGACCTGCATTGCGCAGCAGGGATGCGCTGCGTTCCAGCACATCCGCCTTCACGAGAGGGTCCTGCTCACCGTGCACGAGATCGATACGCATAGAGGCCCATCGATCCCTCAGTACATCGGCCTCCAGTTCCGGCGGCATGCTTCCCCCCCAGATCACCATGCGATCGATAGCGGTTCCCCCTAGCGCAGCCCAACGACACAGCGTGGCCACCCCTTGGGAGAAGCCGAGCACGTTCAGGCGTGTGCTGTTGCGGCATTCCAAGCGCATGAGCCGCGCCAGTTCATCCAGGTACCCGATCTGGTCCGTGATCTCGTGTTCGCGGTCTTCGCGCGTCATCCATGTTGCGCCGACACGGCTGTACGTTGTGTCGAGGTAATAGCGGTTCAGTGCTTCCGGCGCCACGATGCAGCGGTCTTCTTCCAGTCCTTCGAAGGTGTTGAGGAAGAAGCGCGCCAGGTGGCCGTGCCCATGCAGGACGATCCAGAGGTCCTTGGCCGAAGCGGGATCACCAAGCACATGGTAACGTGCTGTGCGCTGCACGCGGACGTGACGCTCCTTGCTGGCCATCAATAAGCGAGCAACTGCCCAAGTGCCCCCGCGACTTTCTCCGCACTGGGGATCATCGCGGCTTCCAAGGTGCTGTTGAGCGGGACCGCCGGCATGTCCACTGCACCGAGGGTGCGCACCGGTGCGTCCAACCGCTGGAAACACTGATCGCCGATGCGGCTGGCCAGCGCTTGCGCGAAGGAGTTGGTCACTTGTTCCTCGGTCACCACGAGGCAACGGCCGTGTTCGCGCACGGCCTTCATCACGGTGTCTTCATCCAAGGGAACAAGCGTGCGCAGGTCGATGATGGTGACGCGGCCGTTGAACTCTTTCGCTGCGGCCTTCGCCCAGTACACGCCCATGCCATACGTAACGATCACGGCTGCTTCACCGTTGGCGATCGCTTTCGGGTCTGCTTGCTGAACGATGCGCGCCTTGCCGAAGGGGATGATGTAATCGGGCGATGGTTCGATGCTCTTGGCTTCTTCGGTGCCCTTGATCTTGCTCCAGTAGAGGCCCTTGTGTTCGAGCATCACCACGGGGTTCGGATCGTGGTAGGCAGCTTTCATCAAGCCCTTCAAGTCGGCGCCCGTGCTCGGGTAGGCGACCTTGATGCCCTTGATGTTGCACAGCACGCTCTCCACGCTGCTGCTGTGGTATGGGCCTCCGCTGCCGTAAGCACCGATGGGCACGCGCACGATGCAACTCACCGGATACTTGCCTACCGTGAGGTAACACGAGCGCGCGACTTCCGTGAAGAGCTGGTTGAGACCCGGCCAGATGTAATCGGCGAACTGCACTTCCACGATAGGCTTCAGGCCAGCGGCGCTCATGCCCACCGTGCTGCCGATGATGAAGGCTTCCTGGATCGGCGTGTTGAACACGCGGTGATCGCCGAAGTCCTTGGCTAGTGTAGCCGCCTCCCGGAACACCCCGCCGAGCCTTGCGCCAACATCCTGGCCATAAAGCAGGCAGCGCTTGTCCTCCTGCATCAACTCACGGATGGCGAAGAGCGCGCAGTCCACCATCACCGTCGGCTCGCGGTCCTTGGGTTCACGTTCACCTTTTTCCTCGGTGACCGGGGTGGGAGCGAAGTCGTGGGTGAACAGGTCCTCGGGCCGCGGATCTTCAGCGCTACGAGCAAGGTCGAAGTCGGCCTTGACGGTAGCGGTGGCCTTCTTCTCCAGTTCCTTCAATCCTTCCTGCTTGATGCCGTGATCGAGCAGTTGTTGGAAGAACCGGGGGAAGGGATCCCGCTTCCGGTGCTCCGCCAGGTTCTCCGCGCTGCGATAGAAATCCATGCGCACGCCGCTGGTGTGGTGATTGAGCAGCGGCACCTTGGCATGAATGAGGAATGGGCGGCGTTCGCTCCGGACCAGGCCGATCACTTCGTTCAGCGTGTTGTAAGAAGCGAAGAAGTCCGTGCCATCGATGGTGCGCACCTCCAGTCCCTTGAAGCCTTTGGCATAATCGCTCGCATCGCCAACGCGGATCTCTTCCGCGCTCGCACTGATGTCCCATTCGTTGTCCTGCACCAGGTAGATGATCGGCAACTTCTTCAGCACGGCCATCTGGAAGGCCTCGGCTACTTCGCCCTCCGTGATCGCAGCATCGCCGAGAGAGCAAACGACCACTGGCTTTCCCCCAACAACATCTTCGGCAAAGCCCGCGATCTCCTTGTACTGGATGCCGAGCGCGATCCCTGTGGTGGGGATCACCTGCATGCCGGTGGCGCTGCTTTGGTGCGGTATGCGCGGCATGTCGTCGCGCTTGAGACTGGGGTGGCAGTAGTAGCTACGGCCGCCGCTGAAGGGATCGTCGCGCTTGGCCATCAACTGCAACATCAGATCGTAAGGCCGCATGCCGATGCCCAGCAGGATGCTGTCGTCGCGGTAGTATGGCGAAACGAAATCCTGTGGTTTCAGCTGGAGACCGAGCGCCAGTTGGATCGCCTCATGTCCACGACTTGTCGCGTGCACGTACTTGCTTGTGAACTTGAAGTGCTCCTCGTAGATCTCCGTCATGGCCTTGGCCGTGCACATGAGCTCCCATGCCTTCAGCAGCGTTGCGTTGTCGAGTGCACCAGCCGCCTTGGCATCCTTCCTCGCAGTGATCCGTTCCATGGTATTGCGAGGCTAAAGTATCTCGGACCACTCTGCGGCGCTTTCGGATCGGGATCGGCTTCAACGTAGCAGATGTACCACCCCGTGCCGGAGCTTGCCGCTGTGATCACCCGCGTCGATCATCGACCAGAAGTACACGCCATCCGCGCACGGGTCCCATTTGTCGCGGCCATCCCATGAGGGTTCCGTTCCCACGACCTCATACACAACGTGCCCCCATCGGTTGGTTACGCTGAAACGTGCGACTTCGCCGCCGCAAGTGGTCTCCAAAAAATCGTTGATCCCATCGCCGTTCGGGGTGAAGACGTTGGGGACAAAGGATGAGCATTCAATGCAACTGACCGGAAAGGGTGAGTAGTCCACGCCTACGAGATCCAGATGTTCAATACTCGATCGATAATAGTTGATGTCACCTTGCCCCCAAGCGAGCAGAAAATGATCCTCGGAAAAGACTGTTATCTGAACGCCCATCGTAACGATCGGCATACCAATGCCTGAAGAGACGTACAAGGATGCGGAAAATGTACATGCTTCGGGTATCCCTTGCCAGGTGACATGACCTGCTGGCACGCAGGGGTCCCCAAGCACTTTGGTGCACACTAATTCATCGCCCACGTAGTCGAGCGAGAAATACTCCAGAGGTGGCTCCGTTCCCATGCAACTGTAATTCTCCGAATACCAATAGCCGCATACGTTGGTAGGACATTGGGCGGCCAACTCCAGAAAGAGGAACGCGCAGAAGATGGTAGCGATCGCGCTCTTCGCGTGTCTCGTTTCCTGAGCGGGGTAGCGGCTGGTCATGGCTTCCGATATCATGGACATCACCTATGTGCCTTTCGCGGCCTGCCACAGAGTCCTTCCCACAAGCCCTACGAACTTAAGACAGACCGCCGCCCATCCGACTGCAAAGCCGCTCCTCGTTCGCTGCCATCGGCGGTAACGATCCGTGGTCATGATGGGCGTGCTGTTGTTTCTTCGCACTCCAACTGAACGCAACATGACCCGCACCGCACACGAACTCGACCACCGCATCGTTGGCGACGACCTTCAATGCGTGGAGATCACGCTCGACCCGCAGGAAACTGTTCTGGCCGAAGCAGGCGCCATGATGATGATGGACGAAGGCATCGAGATGAAGACCATCTTCGGCGATGGCAACGGGCAGGAGCAGAGCTTCCTGAACAAGTTGTGGGGCGCAGGTAAACGCGTGCTCACGGGTGAGAGCCTTTTCATGACGGCGTATACGAACTTGAGCAGCGTGCGCCGCACCGTGTGGTTCGCAGGTGCTTATCCGGGCAAGATCCTTCCATTGGATCTGCGTGACTACGGGCAGCGCCTGATCTGCCAGAAGGATTCGTTCCTGTGTGCGGCGAAAGGTGTGAGCATCGGCATCGCGTTCCAGCGCAAGATCGGGGCGGGCCTGTTCGGTGGTGAGGGCTTCATCATGCAACAGCTCGATGGCGACGGCCAGGTGTACATCCACGCCGGCGGTACCACGGTGCAACGAGATCTCCAGCCCGGCGAAACGCTGCGCGTGGATACGGGCTGCCTGGTGGCCATGACGAGCAGTGTGAACTACGACATCCAGTTCGTGGGTGGCATCAAGAACACCTTGTTCGGCGGTGAGGGCTTGTTCTTCGCAACGCTACAGGGCCCTGGACATATCTGGATCCAGAGCCTGCCGTTCAGCCGCCTGGCGGACAACATCGTGCGCGCCTCGCCGAAGTTGGGTGGTAGCCGTCAGGGCGAAGGCAGCATCCTCGGCGGTCTTGGCGGGTTGCTCGATGGGAAGTAACCGGGGAAGCCTCGAGTTCCTACTTGCGAGTTTTGAAGCTTGAAGCTTGAGCTTTGTGTCTTGAAGCTTATTCTGCCTGCTCCTTCTTCTTTTCGCCTCCTTCGAGCGCATTGAGCAATCCTTGCACGGCCCACTGCATCAAGCTGAAGGCGAGAGCCCACCAGAACCCGTCGACACTGAAGCCGTCGATCCAGCGGTCCACCAGCATCACCATGCCGGCGTTGATGACAAGGATGAACAGGCCGAGCGAGATCAGGGTGACGGGAAGGGTGAGGAGGATGAGCAGCGGCCGGATGAAGGTGTTCACCAAACCGAGCACGATGGCCACGATGATGCCCGTGGTCCATTCATCGATGTGGACACCGCGGAGCAGGCGCTCCGCCACGAGCACAGCAAGGGTAGAGAGAACAAGGCGAACGAGGAGACGCATGTGGAACTGAAAACGATGTGAAGATGCACCGAACGGCCGGATCACATCCACACCCCCCCACCATCTTCACATGAGCACTTACTCCTTCATCAGCTTCTGCGTGAAGGTGCGGCCGTTCTGGGTGATGACCAGGTAATAGCCACCGTCGGCCTTGGTGCTGAGGTTGAGCGTGCGCTCGTACTCGCCTTCGTAGTCGCTGATGCTCTCGTGGTAAACACGTTCGCCCTTGGCGTCGTGCACGTCCACGTTCAGGTCGCCTTTTGACGGCACGCTGAACTGGAGGCGGAAAAAGCCCTCGCTCGGATTGGGAAAACAACGCAGACCCTCCAACTCCAGCTTGTTGTCCAGGCCGGCAACGCCCTTGTTCCTGAGTATGGTCGTCTCCTCCGGTGTCAGTTCCTTGCGCTCAATGGTCACGCGCATCTCGCGGTGGATATTGCCACGTAGCTCATTGCGTAGTTCTTCCATTTCCTGGCGCAATTGTTCCATGTCGTTCTGATGCTGGTCCATGTCGCGGCCTTCTTGATCCATAGCCCTATCATGCTCCTCCATATCCCGATCATGTTGCTCCATATCACGTGCATGCTGCTCCATGTCGCGCCCGTACTGTTCCATATCCCGCTCGTACTGCTGCCGATCCGCTTCGGACATGCGTCCATTTCCGTTCATCGGGGGCATTGGCGGCATTGGTGACATCGGCGCCATTTCAGGCATATCGAAGGTGAACGCCTCTTGCCGACCCATCTTGCCTTTCAGATCCATCCTTTTCCCTTCGCGCTCCACCACCAGCACCACCTCTTCTTCGGGTTCAGTAGCCTCCACGGCGGCAACCAGGTCTTCGAAGTCCTTGATGGCACGGCCGTTCAGGGTCTTGATCACGTCGGCATCCTTCAGCCCCATTTCTTCGGCGCTGCTCCCGTCCACCACATCCTCCACCGAAAGGCCATCGTTCACGGTTTCCCCGGGCACTACGCCCAGAAAGGCTCCGCCCATGTCGAAGACGTAGGAGTTGCCATTGCCGGAGCCGTCGTCGTTGTAGCTATAGCTGTACTTGTAGCCTTCTTCATCTTCTGTCTCACCCAGTTCGGCGGTAGCGCTGTTCTTCTTGCCGTCGCGCCAGTAGGTCACCATCACGGCATCGCCAGGTTTGTGGCTTCGGATGACCTCGGTCAGCTCGGCATGGTTCTTCACACCCTTGTCACCTATGGCGGTGATCACGTCACCTTCCTTCAGCCCAGCCTTCTCCGCAGCGGTGCCCTCGACCACATGGGTGATGCATGCACCCTCTTTCAACTCGCCTTTGGTCTTGTCCTTCTTCTTATCGTCCTCGCAGGTGCTCTGGTTCCAAGTACCGGTGTACACTCCGAGATAAGCACGCGGTTCACCGCTGGTAGCCCACACCATGGCATCGGGAGAGTCCATGAACATGCTCATGTCCATGTCCTTCAGCACACCATCGTCGCCGCGTTTGCGGATGTTGATCTCGATGCGGTTGGCGCCATCATCGATGTTCAATTCATCCATGATGCCCATTTCGCGCAGCGCTTGTTCCAAGGCTCCTGGATCGTTGAGCGGGATCTCCCGGTCCATCTGTTTGGTCTCCCCATCCTCGGTAACAGTGATGTGGATCTTGGCCTTGGGGGCTTCGCTCTCTTGGGCACGCAGCGAACAGCTCGGGGCACAGGCCAGCATGGCCAGGAGGCCGAAGAAGGGGGCAGTACGGTTCATGATCGGGTAACGTTGACGAAGGCGAAACTATCCCGGTGCGAAAGCGGATTCCTGTTAACGAACGCCAAGTTGTGTTAAGTGGCTCAACCGCCGGAGAACCTGTCCAGGTCGCGGCGATCGCGCTTGGTGGGCCGGCCTTCGCCGAGGTGTTCGCTGCGGGTGCGATTAGCGATTTCCAGCTTCTCCAGATCGGCGAAAGAGGTGGTTTCTCGGATGAGCCCCGGCACCAGCTTGGCGCCTACCCGGTTCGTCGGAAGGCCGGTCACTTCGTACGAGCGCCAGACGGGCGGACGCTTCACGGCGCAACCATGTCCGACGAGCACTTCCACGGACGGCTTCACCTCGCGGTCGTTCAAGAGCACGCGTCCCTTCCGGCAGGCTTCAGCAGCCTCGGTCCGGGTGGGGAACAGCCGCACGCACCAAAGGAATTTATCGAGGCGCAAGAGTGCACGTGGATGTGAAGATGCAGGGGGTGCACCCCCGCTACGATCCCCACATCCTCCTTAGTGACCCCGGCAGGATTCGAACCTGCAACCAACAGAACCGGAATCTGTCATTCTATCCAATTGAACTACGGGGCCTGGTGCCCGGCCGCAAGGCGCTGGGCGTGGGCGAAGATAGCCGGACCCCTGTGCGTCCGTAGCGCGAGCTCATGTTCGCTGATACTCCGCGCCGCTGGAACGGCTACTTTCGCGCGCCATTTCCAGGGACCCTCTCATGACCGAGCTGCGCAACATCGCCATCATCGCCCACGTGGACCACGGTAAAACCACGCTGGTGGACCGTATCCTGCACCAATGCCAGCTCTTCCGGGAGAACCAGGAGACGGCCGAACTGCTGTTGGACAACAACGACCTGGAGCGTGAGCGAGGCATCACCATCCTGAGCAAGAACGTCAGCGTCCGTTACAAGGGCATCAAGATCAACGTGATCGACACCCCCGGCCACAGTGACTTCGGTGGTGAAGTGGAGCGCGTGCTGAACATGGCCGACGGTGTGCTGTTGCTCGTGGATGCCTTTGAGGGTGCCATGCCGCAAACACGCTTCGTGCTGGGCAAAGCACTGGCACTGGGCCTGAAGCCCATCGTAGTGATCAACAAGGTGGACAAGCCGAACTGCACCCCGGAGGAAGTGCACGAGCAGGTGTTCGACCTCATGTTCACCTTGGAGGCCAACGAGGACCAACTGAATTTCCCCGTGGTCTACGGCAGCAGCAAGCAAGGCTGGATGGGGCCGGATTGGAAGACCCCCACCGAGGATGTGAGCTACCTGCTGGACACCATCCTCGAGCACATCCCTGCACCCAAGAAACTGGAGGGCACGCTGCAAATGCGCATCACCAGCCTTGACTACAGCAGTTTCCAAGGCCGGATCGCCGTGGGCCGCGTGCGTCGTGGTTCGATCAAGGCCGGGCAGAACGTGAGCATGGTGAAGAACGATGGCACCATCACCAAAGGCAAGGTGGCTGAACTGATGGTGTTCGAAGGATTGGGCAAGGAGAAAGTGAAGGACCGCGAACTGTTCAGCGGCGAACTCTGCGCAGTGATGGGCCTGGAAGGCTTCGACATCGGCGACACCGTTGCCGACTTCGAGAACCCTGAGGGCCTGCCCGGTTTCAAGGTGGATGAACCCACCATGAGCATGCTCTTCACCATCAACACCTCGCCGTTCTTCGGTCGTGAGGGCGAGTATGTGACCAGCCGCCACTTGCGCGATCGCCTTTTCAAGGAGATCGAGAAGAACCTTGCCATGCGTGTGGAGGAAACCGGTAGCCCGGATAAGCTCTTGGTATTCGGACGTGGCATCCTGCACATCGGCATCCTGGTGGAAACCATGCGCCGCGAGGGCTACGAGTTCCAACTCGGCCAGCCGCAGGTGATCACCAAAGAGATCGATGGCCAGCGTTGCGAGCCGGTGGAGATCCTCACAGTGCAAGTGCCCGAGGCGTTCAGCAGCAAGGTGATCGACCTGGTGAGCCGCCGCAAAGGCGAACTCCTGAGCGTGGAAATGAAGGGCGACCGGCTCCACATCGAGTTCAACATCCCGGCACGCGGCATCATAGGCCTGCGCAATCCATTGCTCACGGCCACGGAGGGTGAGGCCATCATCGCGCACCGGTTCAAGGGCTTCGAGCCATGGAAAGGCGAACTGGGCGTGCGCCGTGCGGCCAGCATCATCAGCCAAGGTACCGGCACTGCCATCGCCTTCTCGATCAACAAACTGCAGGACCGCGGCAAGTTCTTCGTTGATCCAGGAGAGGAGGTGTATGGGGGCCAAGTGATCGGGGAGAACCCCAAGACCGACGATCTGGTGGTGAACGTCCTCAAGGGCAAGCAACTCACCAACATGCGCGCCAGTGGCACGGACAACAAAGAGAACATAGCCCCCGCGGTGAAATTCTCCTTGGAGGAGTGCATGGAGTACATCGCCGACGACGAATACCTGGAGGTAACGCCCAAAAGCCTCCGCATACGTAAGATCTTCCTCGACGAGAACGATCGGAAGAAGGCGAGCAAGGCCGTGGTGGCCTGAGGTCCTTCGTGTTCATCGTTCGTTGAACGGGTGTCGGTCGTGCATTTGCACGGTTCGGTTTGGTATGATGCCGTTGCGAGCATAGGTTCGTGCAAATTCGGTGTCGGCGAGGGACGCTCGGGGCATCTCATGGCACCATCTTTCGTCCATCATCAAAACCTGGAAAGCGATGAAGAAGAGAGCGATGCTGTCGTTGGCCGCCCTGTGGTTTGCAGGCGTGAACGCGAGTGCCCAATTGCCCGATTGGCTGTGGGCCAGGAACGGGAACATGGATGGTACCGGACTGGTGGAACAGGCTGCCACTGACGCCGGTGGCAATGTGCTGGTGTGCGGGTACTTCGACAATACAGCCCTCATGGGTGCTTTTCCATTGACAGCATTGGGCGGCTTCGATGCCTTCGTGGGCAAACTGGACCCGGCCGGTAACTGGCTTTGGGCCACCTCCTTCGGTTCGGCGGGTGCCGATGATGCATTGGCGATAGCGGTCGACGGGGATGGCAACGCATACCTGACCGGCTTCCACGAGGGCGATATCGCCATTGGCGACACCACGTTGACGACGGAAGGTGGCAACGACCTGTTCATCGCCAAGATCGACGGCAATGGGAACTGGGTGTGGGCCCTCGATGCAGCGGGATCGGGTTACTCAGCCGGTTCCGATATCGTGCTTGGGCCGAACGGATCACTCTATGTGGGCGGATCCGTGGACAGCGATGGCGAGGTGTTCGGAATGGATACCATCCCCGCAGGATCCTTGAGCGGGTCATTGATCATGCGCCTGGACGTTGATGGCAACTGGCAGTGGGTGCATGTCCTCCATCATTTGGGTGTAACGAGCATGAACGGTATGGCCTATTCCAGCGGTGAAGGCATCGTAGTGGTCGGTTGGTTCAATGGAACTCTTTATGCAGGTGGCGATACGCTCCTGTCCGGAACGTCTGAGAAGGCATTCATTGCTGTGGTGGATACCCTTGGGGTCGATCAGTGGTCATGGCGGACAAGTGGGTCATCGACCACCGTGGCCAATGACGTCGTCGTGGATGCATTCGGACGCATATTCCTGGTGGGCTATGCCTTAACGGGTACAGCGATCGTTGGCGACAGTGCTTTCGTGGTGAACGATGCTAGCGACGCGTTGGTGGTGCGTGTGTCACCCAATGGTTTTTGGGATTGGAGCCGCCGGAGCACGGGCACAGGGATGGAAGTGATCGAAGACCTCGCCGTGTTACCCGACGGCCAGATCGTTTTGGTCGGCACGTACCGCGACGGCGACCTTCAACTCGGCGCACTTACAGGGACCAACACCGGTGGAAGCGATGCCTTCGTCGCCGGTATTTCCACAACAGGGAATTGGCTGCTGGTGAAACAGGGGTCAGGGATCGGGGATGAGTACTGCCATACGGTGGCCATCAGCGCAGTTGGTAACATCTACATCGGTGGTTCATACGCCGGTGATGCCACTTTCGGTCTGGACGTGCTGACCTCGACCGGGGCGCAGGACGCCTATGTCGCCAAGCTGGGTGTGCTGGGTACCGCGGTGCAGAGCACGAATTCGGTTGAGTTCGCCCCCGTGCTGATCCAGGATGGGTACGGGTTGCAACTGCACAGGCTGAGCGATGGCCCCACCCACGTGGAGATCGTCGACGCCGTGGGTCGTGTGGTGTACCGTCTTTCGGGGACCGCTGTAGGTGGCCTCCTATCGTTCGGATCCCCTGACCTGTCCACGGGTGCCTTCCTGATCCGTGTGCAGCAAGGTGAGGAAAGTGCAACACTGAAGTTCGTCGCGCGCTGATCGCGTTCCAATGCCAACGGCCCTGTACCACTGG